>JAPUJX010000619.1 GCA_027295975.1 Gammaproteobacteria bacterium | reverse complement strand
CGGCTGATCCTCGCGGCAACGGCAACCGGTCACATCATGGTGCCGCCCAGCCCCATGGTCATGCTCAAGCTGGCAACACCGTTACGCTACCTGAGCGCGAGGTATTTCCGCAGCATCGCCGGTGACATATATGGCGGAGATTTTCGGGACTCCCCCCAGCGAAGGGAAGCTCAAGTCCGCCGGATGGCGCCTCCTTCCATGTGGGGTTATTTCTCTCAACTCTACGCCCTGACCGGCTGGACCAGCATCTTCTGGCTTGGTGAGATCAAAACACGAACCCTGGTCATGGCCGGCGACGATGACCCTATCATTCCCCTTGCGAATGCTCGTTTGCTGGCCAACCGTTTGCCTAACGCGCGGCTCAGCATATACGACTGCGGCCATCTGTTCCTGCTGACCCGCCTGAACCGTGCGTCCACCGAGATAGATGAGTTTTTGTTCGAATCAACGGGGTCCTGAACGAGTTTCGATCTGCGGCCGACACCGTGCATCTGGGTTGGTGCCCGCTGGAACGGCGCGCAGGGACACACCGGCACAACATCGGGGAGATTCCCTTCCCATCCGCATTCTGGCAGGCTGGTTGATATGGGAGGTTGTAAGTGAGGTTGAAAGGGAGGGTGACATGCACACATTCGCGGATCCGCTGAAACGGGCCATGCAACTGGCGCCGAACAAGATTGCCGTGATCGACGACGGTCGATCCGTTACGTTCAAAGAGTTGTACAGCCGGAGCAGTCGGCTGGTTGGAGCGCTGCAAGCGCTTGGAATGAATCGAGGTGACCGGATCGCCATTCTTGCCGGAAACGGCCATCGCTACCTGGAGACGTACGTAGGAGTACCGGCGGGAGGTTTGGTGGTGGTGCCGTTGAACACGCGCCATGCGGAACCTGAACTCAAATACGCATTGGAGGATTCCGGAGCCCGGGTGTTGATTACCGATCGGGAGCCAGGAGCGCTTGCCGATACGGTGGAACGGGTCATCAGCATACCGGATGAGTTTGAATCGCTGTTGACTGATGCCGCCGAGGCAACGCTCGGGGATGATCTTTCAGAGGACGATCTCGCTGGTCTTTTCTACACGGGGGGCACCACGGGGCTCTCCAAAGGGGTGATGCTGAGCCATAGAAACCTTATCGCCAACACCTTCAACTGGCTGACGGCAGTTCCTCAGAACCCGAACGATGTTTTTCTGGTGATGGCGCCGATGTTCCATGCTGCCGGTTCCAACGGGATACTCGGCAGCATCTGGACAACGGGTTGTCAGATTACGCTTGGTGCTTTTGATCCGGCGAAAGCTCTGGATCTGATAGAAAAATATGAAGTAACCGAAACCCTCGGCGTACCCACCATGCTCGCCGCCATGGCGGAGGAGCAACATGCCAACCCGCGCGACACGAGCTCGCTGCGTTTGCTGGCGCATGGCGGGTCGCCGATTGCGACCGAAGTAATCAAGCGCACCAATAGCGCGTTCCCGACAGCCGGACTCATCGAGGTGTATGGTGCAACGGAGTTGTCTCCTCTGGCGACCATTTTAGTCGACGAAGAACTTCTGGTGAGCGATCCGCGGGTACGTTCCTGCGGCCAGCCGGTGTTGGGAAATTCGATTCGGATCCTCGATAAAGGTGGAAGGGCAGTGGCTTGTGGCGAGGTAGGCGAGGTTGTTGTACGGGGTACCAACGTCATGGTGGGTTATTGGAACAAACCCGAGCAGACGGATGCAGTTCTCAAAAATGGTGACTACTGGACGGGCGATCTCGGTTATATGGATGAGGACGGTTATGTTTACCTGGTTGATCGCAGCAAGGATATGATCGTTTCCGGAGGGGAGAACGTCTATTCGACGGAGGTTGAGGAAGTGTTGTACCAGCACCCGGCGGTGTTGGAAGCTGCGGCGTTTGGCGTGCCGGACGAAAAATGGGGAGAAGCCGTGCACGCGGTGGTGGTTCCGCGTCCGGACTTCCACAATGTCGACCCAAAGGAAATTATCAACTTCTGCCGCGAGCGTATTGCCGGATACAAAGTACCCAAAGACATCGATATTCGCGACGAGCCGTTGCCGAAATCGGGTCCGGGGAAAGTGTTGAAACGAGAACTCAGAGCGCCTTTCTGGGAGGGTCAGGACAGAAGCGTGAATTGACGGGTTATCCAGACCCGGTGGGCACTAACTGGCAATAGCGGAGGCAATAGATCCATGGGATTCATCGGTATAGAAGAGATTTTTCTCGACGTTCAGGACCTGGACAAAGCGGTGGATTTTTACCACCGCGGGCTTGGCATTCCGCTGAGCAAAAACGACGAGGAACGTGCCTACCTCCAATGCGAACGCGGTCACCTGGTGCTGCAGGTCAAGACCCATCACGGTCGTCACCGAGGGGGAGGACCGCTGCATTTTGCCTTCACGGTCAGTGAGGATACCTTCGATGAGGTGGTCGAGAATTTCGTAGGCCGTTCCCACTTCACTCGGGGCCCAATGGGGGAGCGCGGCCGCGGCCGGACTCTGTTCATTATGGATCCTGACGGTAACGAGACCGAGGTCAACACCCGTTACCTGTACGGCATACCCGAACGTTAGGTTCCCTAGCTCGGTATTTTTCGTGGCTGAGTGAGTTCGATTACATTACCGGCAGGGTCCTCGCAGATAACCTGCTTGCCTCCGACCCCATCCAGAATATCGTTTCTGAATTTCACCCCTTCGGCCTTGAGTTTCGAAACGACGGATTCCAGATCGTCGAAATCCAGAACAAACCTGTTCCAGCCACCTCCCGGGCTGGGTATGGTGCCGTCTGACATTGGCCTGGACGCTGACGCTTTGGGTCCTGAAACCAACAGGGTCAAGTCGCCCCGAACCAGGATTGCTATCGCGGGACCAAACTGCCGTTCGATTTCAAAACCCAGTTTCGAGACATAGAACTCGGTAGTCTCTTCGACGTTATCTACGATATATCTTACTCTCGCCATCGCTCCGTCTCCTCGGTGATTGGAAAATTCCACTTGTCCAGGGCGGAGAGGCTCGAATGCGGCCGGTCCAACTCAACTACCGAAACCGGCGGACAGTCCGGTTTCTTCCAACCACATCGCTACGGTGGAACGTTCGTCATCCGGTAGGGTTCGACCGATACGATCAACGATCATCCGCCTGGAAAACTCGGGATACGGCCGTGTAAGGTAACTGACATCCTCTCCGTAGATTTCCACGTGAAAAGCCTTCGAGCCCGCCTCCCGTGCTTCCCTGTTGGCGAGCGCATAAGGCTGATAGGTACCGACCATCTCCTCGAGCACAAACCGGGCAAAAGACGTTGGTCCCTCGAATGGCGCGAGCTCTCCACCGCCATCCCAGGTGTCCGCGGCGCCTTCACACCAGGCGACGACCCGCGGGAAGCCGGACGTGACTCGCTTCGGGTCGGGGTCCATATGGGTGTGAGCACGCAGGCCACCGAGAACGATACAGTCGACGGCCGTGGGTCGGGAGCCGAGGGTATAAGGCGTTTCCCCGAGTTGTCGCTCGAGTGCTTGCAGAATGCGAAGGTATTCTGCTTCCGCCCGTTGCTGTTGGTGTTTGGAATCCGTTCCGGTTGCGCGACAGGCACGCGGACCCCATGCGCGCACCCGGGCAGCCGCTTCGGTGTTTCCCTTCGCCATGCGTAACGATGCGAATTCCGCGCTTTGGGGGTAGTGCCAACGGTAGTGGACCATGGTTCGCGCAATCCATTCATCGAAGTATTCCTCGACGATGTGGGTAAGCACTCCGAGGGCACCGGTTGGGAACATCCTGCGATCGGGAAATCGCCCGTCCAACATCATCAGCAGCGGGGTGGTGTCGGCAATCATCCAGTTTTCGGGCGTGAGCAGCACGGGAACCTGATGCGTACCCGAGCGCTGCTCAATTTCAGCCGCGTTGTCCGGTGTTTTCGATTGGATATTGAATTCGGCGTCGTAGAAAATCATCGCGGCTTCAAGCTTGCGGGTAAAGTAGCTGAGTTCACCGCCGTACAGGGTGTAGGCCCGGGTCATGACACACTCCTTGCGTTGATGGACGTCATTGTATCCGTGTGGCACCTTCCAGTATTACGTGGGAGCTGCCGCAAAGATCGTACTGGAGGACGACGGATGTTGGAAGAATTTCGCGAAGAGGTTCGGGTCTGGTTGGCGGATAATTGTTCGGAAAGTCTCAAACGGCAGGGCCCGGGAAGCGAAGGTGATGCACGGGAACGCCCAGCCCGAGACGATGTCACTCGCTGGTTCGATGCCTGTTACGAGCGCGGTTGGACGGTCCCGGGATGGCCCAGAGAATACGGCGGGGCGGCGCTCAACGGGGAAGAGAGCCAGATTTTGCGGGAGGAGATGAATGCCGCGCATGCGCCTGCACCGCTGGTCGGAATGGGTGTAACGATGATTGGCCCCACCCTTCTCGAGTACGGCACCGATGCGCAGAAGGCCGAACACCTGCCCAGGATTGCCAGCGGTGAGGTTCGCTGGTGTCAGGGGTATTCGGAACCCGGAGCGGGCAGCGACCTTGCCTCCCTGCAGACCCGCGCCGAGGACCATGGCGACTACTATCTCATCAATGGATCCAAGATCTGGACCTCCGGCGCGGATCAGGCTGACTGGATGTTCTGTCTGGTGCGAACCGATCCGAAAGCTCCTAAACACGAGGGGATCAGTTTCGTACTGTTCTCCATGGATGACCCGGGTGTCACGGTGAAACCGATCGTTCTGATTGCGGGTAGCTCTGCCTTCTGTCAGTGCTTTTTCGATGACGTAAAGGCTCTCAAGTCAAATCTGGTCGGGCAGGAAAATCGCGGTTGGACCATTGCCAAGCGGCTGCTGCAGCATGAGCGCTCGTCAATTTCGAGTCCTGGCGGTTTTGGCGGTGGTGAATCGCTCGTGGAGCTTGCGTTACGGTATTCGCAGACCGCGGGTGGCACTATTGCCGATAGCGACCTGCGTCGGGAAGTGGCGGCAATAAATATGGATGCCAAAGCGTTGGGGTTGACCCAGCGCCGGGCTACGGAGGAAAACCACTCGGGAGGGACGCCTACCTTTGTTACCTCGCTGTTCAAATATTACAGCACGGAATTGGCGACCCGCAGGTCGGAGGCGTCCATTCGGCTCATGGGAACGCAAGGAGTCGGTTGGGACGGCGCGGAGTTCAGCGCCCGGGAGCAGGCAACGACGAGATTCTGGCTGTTCGGCAAGGCGCTGACCATTGCCGGTGGCAGCTCCGAGGTACAGTTGAATATCATTGCCAAACGAGTACTCGGGCTGCCGGATTAGTTCCACGCCTGGTTTGTCATAATTCGGAGGATGTAGGTGGAATATCTGTTTACCGGTCTCAAGGTGGTTGACGCAGCGTCATTTCTCGCCGGTCCCGGAGCAGCAACGGTGCTGGCCGACTTCGGGGCAGACGTAATCAAGGTGGAGCCGCCTGGCGGTGACCGTTATCGAACTCTGGCAGGTAAATATACAGTTGATTACAACTGGCTGCTCACCTCGAGAAACAAACGCAGCATTGTTCTCGACATAACCGCCCCACAGGGCCGCGAAGTATTACGGAAACTGGTCGTCGAGGCCGATGTACTGCTCCTGAACTTCCGCGCCGACCAATTGCAGCGCTACGACCTCGAATACGAACGGCTGAAAGCGTTGAACCCACGACTGATTTACGCCCACATGACCGGTTACGGTACAGCGGGTAAGGAAGCCGACCGGCGGGCGTTTGACGCAACCGCGTGGTGGGCGCGCTCTGGACTCATGGACCTGGTGCGTGATCGGGGACAGGCACCCGTGGTGGGTTCGCCGGGTTTTGGCGATCATTCGAGCGCCATGTCGTTGTTCGGCGCCATCGTGATGGGCCTTTATCGGCGGGAGAAGACCGGCGAGGGCAGCTACGTGACGACGTCGCTTGCGGCCAACGGTGCATGGGCCAATGGCATGCAGCTTCAAGGGGTCATCGCGGGTTTCGACCTTGGCCGGTTGCGCCAGGAAAAAGGGTGGTTGAATCCGTTTTCTTCCGTTTACGGAACGAGTGATGGGCGATTCGTAATATTTGCGATCATCAATCCCGTCAAGGAGTGGAAAAATCTGTGTGCCGCACTGCGCCGTTTGGACTGGATAGACGATGAGCGGTTTCAGGATTTGCGCAGCATGATGAAAAACCGGCGTGAGCTGAAGGCGATGATGACAGAGATCATGGGCGAGCTGACTTTGCGCGAGTTGGTGAGCCGGTTGGACGAACACGACTTGACCTTCGGGGTTGTTCAGCAGGGAGAAGAGGTAGTGGCCGATCCGCAGTTGATTGCGAACGAGATTATCGTACCCACCGGCTCGGATGACCCTTTGTACCAATGGACGGTAGCCAACCCGATCCAGCTCAAAGAAGCGCAGAAAAAGAACCCGGTCCGGGCACCCGATATTGGACAGCACAGCCGCGAGGTGTTAGCTGAACTCGGTTATGAGGAACATGAGATCGGCCGCCTCATCGAGCGGGGCATTGTGAGCTGCCCGGACTGATGTTCTGACACCCGCCTGGTTCCGAAAAGGAGTTCCATGACAACGTATAAAATCACCCTGACGCGGCGATGGCCTGAAGCCGTTGAAGAGCAGTTGCGCGCGTCGTACACAGTTGCTTTGGCCGAGTCGGATTTGCCGTTGACACCGGAACAACTCGCCGCCGCGCTGGCACGGTCGGATGCTTTGTGCCCAACGGTTTCGGATCGGATCGATGCACGGATGCTAGGTAGTGCGGATATCCAGACGCGGATCATCGCCAGCTACGGAGTGGGGTACGATCACATCGATCTGGCTGCGGCAGAAAAACGTGGCATTGTTGTTACGAATACGCCGGAAGTGCTTACCGATTGCACCGCGGATCTCGCGATGACGCTGATGCTTGGTGTTGCCCGTCGGGCCGGAGAAGGCGAGCGCCACGTTCGAGCCCAGGCGTGGGCAGGTTGGCGGCCGACTCATATGATGGGGACAAAAATCACTGGTAAAACTCTCGGGCTCGTAGGTCTGGGGCGAATCGGCCTGGCTGTGGCTAAACGTGCACACTTCGGTTTCGGCATGCGGGTAATATATTTCGACCCCTCTCCGCCGCCTGTCGAAGTCATCGACGCGGTTGGCGCAAGAGCAAGCGACACCATCGAATCGCTGCTGGATGAAGCCGACTTCGTGTCGCTGCACTGCCCTTCCAACGCAGCTACATTTCACCTCATGAATGCGGAACGTTTCGAAATGATGCGCGACTCGGCGTTCCTGATAAACACCTCGCGTGGGAATGTGGTGGATTCCGCTGCATTGGTTGATGCGTTGCAAAATGGACAAATTGCCGGGGCGGGTCTGGATGTTTACGAAGGAGAACCGGCGGTGCCCGAGGCGTTAATCGGCATCGAAAACGTAATGCTGCTACCGCACCTTGGCAGTGCAACTCTGGAGACACGCATCGCGATGGGTATGCGGGTAGCGGAAAATCTTGAAGCTTTTTTTACCGGCAACAACCCCCGGGACCGGATTGTGTGAGGCTAACTTGCATACATCAGAATTTCCAGCCTGCCTTCTCGCAAAAGCGTACTACGACTGAACCTGAAACAACCCAATATGTCTTTGAGTTCTGCATATCCACGGGGATGATAAGGCGGTCGATGCGCTGGTACGTTGCGGATAACAAGCTGGTCGATCTGTCTGATCCCAAACGCCTGGCTCGATACTGGAGCGCGTCTGTTGAACGTGCCGAAACAGTGCGCCCGGGTATCTTCATGAATGTATGGGGTTAGCGCGAGATTGAAGGCGCGGAGCGTGCCGATGTCGAGATAATTGAGATAATCCCAGAACAGACAGATGTCGAACCGGGTTTCGTTGGAATAGGTCGAGAGATCCCCGAAATCGGCGACGCCATCACCAGATTGCTCACCCGTTGGAAGCTCTGAAAAGAGGTCTGCAAAGAATAACTTGCATTTGAACTGAGCAAAGAAGTCGACGGTTTCAGGCACCGCGGGCCCCACGTCGAAAACCGTCAAAACATCAACGCCGTCCAGCCCATCGAAAAGCAGAGGGAGCAGATCGCTCTGCTCCACCACCTTGTGCTTGTCATCCATCGACCCCATGGCGGACGAGGTGACTTTATTTCCTTGCTGTGTTGACAGACGCACCAGCGCCTGGCTTGTCGCCGAATGATTTCGGCTCGGACTTGAGCGTCGTTCTCGAGACTTCCTGGGTGGTGGCGTCGCTTGGATCCATGTCGATGCTGCCCTTGAATTTGGCACCATCTTCCAATGTCATTCGGGGTGCAACGATGTTGCCCTGCACCCTGCCGGTTTTGGAGATGGTGACTTTCTCGGCGCCCGTGATGTCCCCTTTGACCGTACCGTCGATTTTGACGATTCGTGCGGTGATGTTTGCATTCACCTGACCGGATTGTCCAATCGTCAGGTCTTTGGTTCGCAACTCGACCGTGCCGTCGACTTTTCCCTCTATGGTGAGATTCTCATCACCGACGATGTCGCCCCTTATTTCGATTTTCGGTCCGATCACCGCGCTCGTTTTCGTGGCTTTCTCAATCGTTGCCGGTGACGCGCCCCGCCCGTCGCCAGAACCAGCCGTGCCGCCTTCATCATCTTTACGTTTGTCGAACATCGCTTTGCCTCTCGCTATTGCGCAACTTTCTACCCCGTTATTGTATCGGTTTTGTCGCGAGTGTTAATGCCTGACGAACCCCTGATCTATTTTCTTTGTTCAGAGCCCACGGGGCGCCTCATTGGGGCTTTTGGACTTCGTAGCACGTCCAGACAGCAGGTAACTTTCCCGGGTTTGTCGAATGTTACCGAGTTGGACGGGTAAGCTCGTTCGCGAGCGCGCGGTAATTTGGGTTAGCCGGGGCGATCTGCAGAAGCTTGTCAACGTATCCTCGGGCTTCGGCTAAACGATTGAGATCTCTCGACATCGTGGCCAACGCCACCAGCAGGTCGGTGTTCTGGA
>JAPUJX010000618.1 GCA_027295975.1 Gammaproteobacteria bacterium | reverse complement strand
AGGCGGATGATTTTGTGATCAACCGCATGACAGTGCAGCTCCGTTATCGTTGGCAGATTGCGCCGCTTTCGGATCTGTTTGTCGTCTACACGCGGGGGAGCAATGCCACCTCAACGATAGACGACGGTTTCGAAGACCTGTTTGAAGACGCGTTTCGCGATCCAGTAATCGATTTCTTCGTTGTGAAGCTTCGATATCGACTTGGCGTGTAGCATTTAGTCATCGGAAACGAGCGAGAGCGATAATATTGCGCTTTCACGGTATCCGTATCTCACCGCCTTGCTTTCCAGCAGAGTGCCTGCCGGTCTGGTGATAGGCCCGGTATACAGTTGCCAGATTCCGCCATCCACCCGATAACCGATAGAGGCGTTCATCGATGCCCGGAGATCGATGCTCCCATTGATCTGCCTGGCAGTGGGAGCAGGAGTGGTCGGTATTTCTCCCTCGATGAGAAACGCATTTCTCATTTCTTTTTCCGGCACGTTGCTCATGTCGCCAACCCTTGCCAGCCAGGCATGCAGCTCTGCGGACAGTTCTGATTTTGTAACGGCATGATCGGGCGAGCCGGCAAGGTTCACCACCTCCTCCGGGTCGTGCAGGAGATCGTAAAGTTGCTCTCGACCCGGTGCTTCGAACCATCTGGATTGAATGGCATCGAGTTCGCCGTTTTCGTACATCGCGCGCATCGTGCGAACCATGTCGAGATTGTCACGGTAAACAAGCTCATGCCCGCCCGGTGTTTGTGGGTGCCAACTGTGAATATATTTGTAGCGGTGGTTTCTCACCGCGCGTTGACGATCAGGTACTTCGTCGATCCGATCGCGGGACGCATACACGTACCGGCGAGATTGAGTGAGAAAATTAATCCCGTGATGATATTGTTGGGCCGGCGCACCCGCGAGCGAAAGTAAGGTAGGCGCCAGATCCACAAAACTGATCAGCTTCTGGTTTATGGTGCCTGGCGTTGAGAATCTCCCTGAAAACGATGCTTGAACGGACGCCGGTAAAAGTACGACCATAGGCACCTTCAGCCCCGAGTCGTACAACTCACGTTTGGCTCGTGGCAACCCATCCCCGTGATCCGTCGTCCAGATCACCACCGTATTGTCCATCAAGCCGTCTTGTTTCAGTTCGTTCAGTATTCGGCCGACCTGCTGATCCATCGCATGAATATTGTCATAGTGACGTGTCAGATCTGCGCGTACCTCCGCTACGTCCGGATAATAGGATGGCAGTAGTACGGAGTTGGGATCTGTCACAGCGGGTGCTATCAACCCACGTAATCTGCGCCATTGTCGGGTACTGCGATGGCTTTCACTATGGGGATTGCCCGTGGTGCGCATGACACCGCTTTCATGGGTCTGAATGAAATTGATCAACCCGAAGAAAGGCTGGCCATCGGGCCTGTTGCGCCAATGGGTAGACTCACCTTCCGCGTCCCATATCGTAAATGGTCCTGAGCCCGCGGGCACTCCGCTGAACTGGTAATCGAGCTTGGTATCGGTGTAGGTGTAATAACCGGTTTTTCTCAGCAGCTCCGGAAATGCCTTCACTTCTTCGGCAGGTTGTGGGAAATACTCGCCGAGTACGGAATCATGGGAGCGCATATGCTGCGCACCGAACGATATCTGGTGCAGTCCCGTGATCAAAGCTGCACGGCTTGGTGCACATACCCCCGCGGTGGTGAATACGTTGGTAAAGCGGATGCCGGATTGTGCCAGCGCGTCGATATTCGGGGTTCTGGCGACCGGGTCGCCGAAACTACCAATGCGTGGGCTCAGATCCTCGGCCACCAGCAGTAGAATGTTCGGGGGGAGTGCCGCCTGAGCGGCACCTGCCCAGACCAGGCAAAACAGTGCCGGAATTCCGCCTTTCGGTGGCCGCGCCTTATCCGCTGGCTTCGCGATGGATGTGATGCGATGGCACATAGTCAAAAATGAACGTAATCCGATCTTCGCTGCCTTTGTTCATTACGCTGTGGTTTTTCTGATTGTTGAGCTCATACGCATTGCCCACTTCCAGGCGGTATGGTCGTCCGCCGATCATGAACCGAACCCGGGAATTTGTGGTGATGGGCACGTGGATGCGGTGGCCATGATGGAATGACGGATGTTTGTCGTTGTGGGGACGGATGACGTTACCGGCGAGCAGCTTTGCCGCCATCGCACGGATGATCGTACCCCCCGGCGGGTAATGGTCGGCGATGATCCGGTGCATCACGGGTAGGGCCTCGTCGGCGAGCTTGTCCCAACCCGCTTCCTTGCTGACCTCTATGTTGGGCCATCCGGCGCCGTCCGTGAACACCAGAACCACCGATTCGGTGCTTTTGTGCACCTCGTATTCCTGTTGGCGGTGAAGATTCTGGCGCCAGCACTCGGCGTCCAGTCCGAGAATGGCGGCGCGCAATTCCTCGATGTCTATCTCGCCCAGTTCTTTGAGCGGCTCACTGATGTCCATGAATAATCCCGGTGCTCCAGTCACCTATTATTGACGGGTTCGGTTGTCTTGTCAGTGTCTCCCGGATATGTCTCAGGAACTCCGTTTACGTTGCGCAACCAGACACAGGAAATCATGCACGATGGTCGCTCCGTTGATTGCCGTGACTTCGGCGTTATCGTAAGCGGGGGCTACTTCCACGAGATCCATACCCACGAAGTTGACGTTTCCCAGACCACGAATGATGGATAACGCCTGGTGGGAAGTGAGTCCCCCGGCTACCGGTGTGCCGGTACCAGGCGCAAAAGCCGGGTCGAGGCAGTCGATGTCGAAGGTGAGATAGGTTTTTTGCCGAGCGAGAATCTCGACTATCCGATCCACCGTGGCACCGACACCGGTTTCGTGTACCCAGGGTGCATCGAGAATGTGGAAGCCGAGGGTCTCATCGTTGTGGGTACGCAAGCCGACTTGAACGGATTGTTCGGGTATTACCAGACCGTCCGCAACCGCCCGGGTAAACATGCTGCCATGGTCCAGACGTTTGCCGTCGTCGGGCCAGGTATCACAGTGTGCGTCGAAGTGCAGAAGCGATAGGGGCCCGTGTTTTTCCACGTGCGCGCGCAACAGCGGGTAGGTAACGAAGTGATCGCCCCCCAGGCTCACGGCCATGACGTCCGCTGCGAGGATGGTGCGGGTGTGCTCGATGATCTTGTCAACCACGTTCCCGGGATAACCATAGTCGAGATAACAGTCACCATAATCGATGAAGGCGAGTTCCTGGTAGAGATCCAGACCGGAGGGAAAAGCCTTGAGTTCTGCGAGTTGCACGGACGCGGCTCGAATCGCCGCCGGCCCCATGCGCGCACCGGGCCGATTGCTCGTGGCGCTGTCGAATGGCAGGCCGGTGACGGCTACCTCCGCTCCCGTGAGGTTCTTTGTGTATTTGCGCCTCAGAAAGCTCAAAACCCCGGCGAAAGTCATCTCTCTGGGTTGGCCCTGTAGACCGTCCGCGGTAATGGCGTTGTCGGACATGACGGTTCCTGTCGTTGTTGGAAGTTACCCGGAAAGTTTGTCGAATACCGGACCCCAGAAGACCGACGGCTTTTCCGTCCGGGCCTCCTCCGCGTCTGCCTGATAACCAATCCAGCGCACACCCCGGGAACCTATCCAGCGAAGCGGTTCGATTTCCCAGCGACGCGCTTCATCGTTCACCCAGGGCAGTCGGACGAGTTCGGTTTCGCGGTCGAGAACGAGATCCGAGAGAATTCTGCCTGCAAGGTTGGTTGCGGCGACGCCTTCACCAACATAACCGCCAGCCCAACCCATGCCGCTTGTCGAGTCGTAGGTTACACACGGCCGCCAGTGGCGTGGGACGCCCATCAATCCACCCCAACCGTGGGTAGTCTGAAAATCCTTCAGCACGGGGAACAGGTCGCGCGCGATTTTCGCGACGCGTTCAACGTTGGCGTCCGTGGGGGGAATGGTCGGACGGCGGCGGGACCCGAAGTAGTAATTTGCTCGACCACCGAGCACAAAGCGATTATCGAGAGTGCGTTGTCCGTAGATTACCAGTCGTCGAGGGTCGCCGAAAACCTCCCGCTCGGCGAGGCCAATCTCGGCCCACGCGTCTTCCGGAAGGGGTTCTGTGGCGGTTACCATTGAATACAACGGCATGATGTTGCGTTTGAGACCCGCAATCGACGCGGTATAACCTTCCGTTGCACGTAATACGCGGCGTGCCCGCACACTGCCACGGGCCGTGGTGACAACGCGCGAGGCTAATTTGGTTGCCGGGGTACGTTCCAGTATTTTCACCCCTTTGGCGCGTAACACCTCCGCCAGTCCGCGCACCAACCGGGCAGGCTGTATGGCGGCACAGTGTCTGGCAAACGCCGCTCCGTGTTTGCCAGCAGTGCTTATTCGTTCTCCTGCTTCCTCAGGCTCGAGCCAGCGGTATTCGTTTTCGGTAAATCCCAACGAGTGTTTGTACGCCACCCCTTGTTTGATCTGCTCGGCATGAAACGGCAACTGGGCCACCGTCAACTGGCCGCCCTTGGCGTAGTGGCAGTCTATACCTTCGCCCTGGCTTACCCTGCCTACCTCGTCGACCGTGTTGAACATCTCCCGATACAGCCGCATACCGGCTTCCCGGGTCGAAGCGTTCGCGAGGTATGTATTCAACCCGTAGGCTTCTCCCATGCACCAGCCACCGTTGCGTCCGCTGGCGCCATAACCGACGATCTCGGCTTCAAAGACGGTGATATCGAGACCGGGGTCTTTTTGCTTCAGATAATAGGCCGTCCACATGCCTGTCAGTCCCGCGCCGATGATCGCCGTATCGGTTTCCGCAGGCAGTTCGGGTACATCCGGTTCGCGAATGCCGTCAATGGAATCAAGCCAGAAGCTTACGTCGCTGTAGGAATGGGCCATGGCGCGACCGCCTTTTATCCGGAAAGGTATTCAACACCGAACGGGTAGCCATGCCAAGTCAACCGGCGGCCCGCGATCTGGGATAAGGACAGGAAATGTTCAAGATTCCAGGCGCGAGCCGTTCCAGTTCTCTACGCAGCCGTCGTTCGGGGTAGGACTTCAGGCGCAGGCGCACGATTGCGTCAATCTGCCAATGGGACGATCGCCTTGCGAAATCATCCAGCAATTTTGCCGCTTGCCGGTATCCTCGTCCGTCGAAATCGATCATCGGCCGAGCAGGCAGTTCGTGAAAAACAAGGCGGGGGATGGGGCTGGCACGATGCAGGGTCAGTTCGCAGAAACCTTTCGCCTCATTTTTCTCTGCAAACGACGTTCGTTCGATGGAACCGCAGTAAACGACGGGTGTCGGGTATGCAAGTACCTGATGCCGGTGAATGTGCCCGGAGAGAATGGCGTCGAACCCCGTTGGCAGGTCATCACGGGCAATCACGTCGCCGGCCTCTCTGAAGGTGAAATTCCCGGGCCCGACGACGGCGCCCTCCACCGCGTGGTGGAAACACAGCAAGCGATAATCGGCTTGCTGTTGGTCATTGCCACACGCCCGTACCGCCGTCGAGAAACCAACTCGCACATTGCGCAGATAAGGGAACCCGGAAACGACCAGGCGTTCGTTTTTGATGTCGAAGCGGAAAGTTCGCGGCCGGTCGAATACATGAATGTCCGGGTGATTCAGAAACAGGGATGGGGGAAGCACACTTCCCTCGTGATTGCCGGGTACGATGGCGATTGGGATGCCGCTCCGGGCGAACTCGAGCAACGAGGTGTAGGCTGTATCGACTATGCTCGAATCGACCTTCCTGCTGAAAAAGAAGTCGCCGCCGTGGATCACCAGGTCTGCCCGGGTGTGGCGTGCGTGATCCAGCACGCGCTGGAAGTTGGCAAAGAAGTCGGGTCCGCGGCGCGCTCTGTCCGAACGTGGCCGGACGGGGTAGTCAAACCCCAGGTGGGAATCGGAGAAAAAGACGACACGAATAGCCATAGGGCATGATACTGTATGTATACACAGTATCAAGGCCGGGTGTCTGGGGTATAGACGTATCCCACGGAAATTATTCTTGAAGTTCGATTCAGCAATAGCGGACAGGGGTTTGTGCACCGCACCAGGCAGTTCACGGACATGAGCGGTCATACGCCTTCGATGTCTCCGCAGTGGAAAAGATAAACGTAGACCGATGGTATCTCTGATTCCGCTGCTCAGCTGCCGAACCGGTAACGCAGCTTTACCACTAGGAAGTCGACGATGGGCTCTTCCAGCGCGTCGCTGAACAGGGTGCCAAAGTTATCATCCAGATCGATGTCTGCCAGATTGCTGCCGCGTGTATAAACGACAAACAAATCCGATAAGGGCCCGATTTCCCATCGATAGCGGAACTGCGCGGTCAGCCGCGAGAGGGTGAAGTCTTCATTTGGTTCGCCAGGATCGAGCAGGCGGGGAATGAGTTCCCCTTCGGTCGCTGGTACTGCCCAGTAATCCTGGGCCTCAGCTTTTATACCAGCCCATTGCATGGTGAATCGAAGCTGCTGACGCGCCGTGATGAAATAATCGACTGAAAGTCGCGGCTGGAAGTCGTCGGCCTCGTACGTTGTAAAATCTGGACCCGTTCGATGTACCAGCCATCCGTCCCGCTTTTTGAAGCGCAGATCCAGGTCGATGGAGAACTGATCGGTTGGGGTATATGTGATGCCGAAATCAGAACTATAGGTCCAGTTGCCGTTGAGTTCCTCCTGCTCAGCACCGATGGTGCCGCTCCATGAGAACTTCTTGGCCGAGTCTATACCGAAGGCGATCTGGGTAAACCAGCGCGCATCGGTTTTGAACATGCCGTTACCCCGACTATTGACGTCGTCCCAGAATGCCGGGTAATAATCGACCTCGAAGCGGATCTGCGAGCGGTTCGAAAACATGAGGCTCTGGTTGGTGAAGATCCCAACACGATTCA
>JAPUJX010000617.1 GCA_027295975.1 Gammaproteobacteria bacterium | reverse complement strand
TCTGAAAACGTGGCTCCTCGGCTGTCTTCTGATCTTGTTCGTGGGCGGTATCGTCATGCCCTGGCTGCCTGTCCCGGAAGTCGAGCGTGAAGCGCTCGAAGCGCTGCCGCCAAATCTCGCGCGGATCATGCAGGAAAAGCCGGTGCCCGTTGTGATCCCGCCGCCGCCGGAACCTGAAGTAATCGAAGAAAAACCGGACGAGCCTCAGCCTGAGGTTCCGAAACCCGAGGAAGAAGTTGCCCCGAAGCCGGAACCCGATGTCGCCGATGCCAGAGAGAAGGCGGCCATCTCGGGTCTGCTGGCATTCAAAGATGCCTTTGCGGATATGCGCGATGCGGTTGATGTATCGAAGTTACTGGACACCGGAGCGATTCAACAGGGTGCCGGGGAAGCGGCGAGCATTGATCGCTCGCTCCTCACTTCCAAATACGGCACTCGCAGTGCGGGGGTAAATGTCGCGGCGCTGTCCTCGGAAACCGGTGGGGTTGCTCTGTCGGGACGCGAGACGACAAAAGTGGAAGTACCGGAAGGCAGCACAGGCGCCGGCGGTGCGCGCAAACCCCGGAGCCGGAGTGCCCGGGAACGCAGTATCGAGGAGATTCGCAGGGTGTTCGATTCGAACAAAGGGGCTATCTTCGCGATATACAATCGGGCGCTGAGAGTGGATCCAACCCTTCAGGGTCAGGTGGTTCTCGAACTGGTGATCGAGCCGAATGGAGTGGTACGAGAGGTGATAGTGGTGGCTTCCGAGTTGAACGATGACTTGCTGGTGGCCAAAATCGTCAACCGCATCCGCTTGTTCGACTTCGGCAAACGCGACGTGGGTACGACAACCCTGCGTTACCCGGTACACTTCCTGCCGACGTAGCGAGCCTCTCAGATTTTGAGCGCGTCGACCTGTTTGCGGGTAACCCGATTGATTCGCTCGATGGGGCACTGCAATCCATCGGTGGTAACCGCATCGAATTTGGCCCAGATGGTGTTGTTCGACATGGTGACACCGATATGTTGTGCCCAGCTCAGGCCGCCGCATTGGCGCTTCAGAGTCAGCAGATAACGTTCATCGGGGCTCATGCTCAGTACTACATGTTGGGCGTCGATATGTTCCCAATCGCTGATGCGATTGGCCGAGGTTATGCTCAATACCGACTCTCCGAGATTCGATACTTCGGTCGAACCGTCGGCAGGGGGAAGTGCCGCGCTCGGAAAAGCGTAAGCGAGGCAAGCGAACATCAGAATTAGCCTTACTTTCACGTCGATTCTCCGCTTTTTTCGAAGCTTGCCGAAAGACTAGATTGCCAAACCTGAACAAAACCTGAATTTGTCCGACTTGTCTACAGTTTGCCTGACGAAAATGCCCCGATAAAGTACCCCGCCTCGACCGCGTTTGCGCTTGGCTGACATCACCGGCAGAGTGAGAGCCCAGTTTGGGGGATAAACCGCTATGAGAAAGAGTAGAGGACGTGTCTGGTTCGCAGGATCGTTGCTGTTGGCTTGTGTTGCGGCGTACGGAGACGATGGGCCTCTGGAATATCTGGAGCGGGGTGAGGGCGAGTCCGTGGCGCTGGCGCGCGATATCTGGCGATTTGCCGAACTCGGTTACCTGGAGGAGCAGAGCTCTACCCGGTTGCAGGGATACCTGGAGAGCCACGGGTTCGAGGTTCGAGGGGGCGCAGCCGGGATTCCTACCGCATTTGTCGCAAGTTACGGTCAGGGTTCCCCCGTTATTACGATCCTCGCCGAGTTTGATGCACTTCCGGGTTTATCCCAGGATGCAACGCCCGAGCGTAATCCCCTCGAAGAGGATGCACCGGGGCACGCATGTGGCCATCACCTTTTTGGGGCCGCGTCCGCGAGCGCTGCAGTTGCAATTGCCGAATGGTTAAAAAAGTCGGAAGTCAGCGGCACGATCCGTGTGTACGGAACCCCCGCGGAGGAGGGTGGCTCAGGCAAGGTATACATGGCCAGGGCAGGATTGTTTGATGACGTAGACACGGTGCTGCACTGGCACCCGAGCGATCGCAACGACGCGTCTCCGTCGAGCTCGACGGCCAACAAGTCGGGTCGTTTCACTTTCAGAGGCATCGCTGCTCATGCTGCCGCCGCACCCGACCGCGGCCGTTCGGCCCTCGATGGAGTGGAGGCGATGAACTACATGGTGAACATGATGCGCGAGCATGTGCCATCGGATGCCCGCATTCACTACATCATCACCAAAGGCGGCGATGCGCCCAACATCGTTCCCGAATCGGCCCAGGTCTACTATTACGTCCGCCATCCGCGGGCGGCGCAGGTCATATCGCTTTTCGAGAGGGTGGTAACCGCTGCTGAGGCCGGTGCGATGGGCACGGGTACCACGATGACCTACGAGGTGATGCATGGTAACTATCCCATACTTCAGAACGACCGCCTCGCCCGACTTGTTTACGACAACCTCAAATCCCTGGGGGGTTTGAGCTACACTCGGGAGGAAACGCGCTTCGCGGAGCAGATTCGCGAGACCCTCCTCGGCGAAGTTCCGTCGCTGACATCCGCGGGTGAGGTGCAACCTTTTGTATTCCGGCAGCGCATGGGTTCGACGGATGTCGGGGATGTCAGCTGGATGGTCCCCACCGTTGGTTTTCAAACCGCAACCTGGGTGCCGGGTACTCCGGCACACAGCTGGCAGGCGGTGGCGAGCGGCGGCATGAGCATCGGACACAAGGGCATGTTGCTCGCCGCCAGGCTGTTGGCCGTCACGGCGGCGGATCTCTTTCGGGACAAGGGGATTATCGATGCCGCCACCGAAGAATTCCACCGCCGTCGCGGGGCGGATTTCGAGTACGCGGCTCTGCTGGGGGACCGCGATCCGCCTCTGGATTATCGGTTGTGAGGCTGGCCCTTCTGCATCCTGGCGAGATGGGCGTCACGGTTGGGGTTGCCGCGCAGAATTCCGGACACTCCGTTGTTTGGTCATCAGCGGGGCGGAGCGACGCAACCGCAGAACGCGCCAGGGCCGCGGGATTTATTTCGTGCAGCGCACTGTCGGACCTGCTGGCACAATGTGACGGGGTCATATCCATCTGTCCACCCAACGCGGCAATGGCCGTAGCGCAATCGGTTGTTGCGGTTGGTTTCGACGGGCTTTACGTCGATGCCAACGCGGTTGCACCCCACACGGCGCGGCGGCTGCATGAGTTGCTGGGGGATCGTTACGTGGATGGAGGGATCGTGGGTCCACCGGCCCTGCGCCACGGCAGCACGAGGCTTTATCTCTCCGGTTCTCAGGCTGCCGCGGCCGCGGGCTGGTTTGGCGGCGGAATGCTCGAGGCAATTACTATCGATGGTGGGCCAGGCGCCGCCTCGGCGTTGAAGATGTGTTATGCGGCCTACACCAAGGGAACCAGTGCCCTGTTGTTGGCCATTCGTGCCCTGGCGGAGGCGGAGGGAATAACGGGACCGTTAATCGACGAGTGGGCTACCTCGCAGAAAGGACTCGCGGATCGATCAGCCAACGCTGCTATTGGCACCGCGCCTAAAGCGTGGCGTTTCGTCGGGGAGATGGAAGAGATCGCCGCGACGTTTTCCGCCGCCGGTCTCCCCGGTGGATTCCATGGGGCGGCCGCGGAAATCTATCGCCGCATGGCTGATCTCAGAAATGTTCA
>JAPUJX010000616.1 GCA_027295975.1 Gammaproteobacteria bacterium | reverse complement strand
AGGTCAAGGAACTCACCGACGGCGGCGTACACTACTCGTTCGAGGCGATTGGCCTGAAGGTGACTGCGGAGCAATCGTTCCAGATGCTGCGCAACGGCGGCATGGCCACCATAATCGGGATGATTCCACCCGGAGACATGGTGTCGCTGCACGGTCCGGATTTCCTGATGGAGAAAAAAATCCAGGGATCGTTCATGGGATCGAATCGTTTCCGGGTAGACATGCCCAGGTTCGTGGAGCTGTATTTGCAAGGCAAGCTGCACCTGGACGACATGGTTTCTGGCCACATCAAACTCGGCGACGTCAACGAGGCGATGTCGGCGCTGGAAACCGGAGAAGTTGCCCGGAACGTCATTATGTTCGACTAACACTGGACAGGGGACAAGAAGTTGCGTTGGTTATCGTTTAAGCGGGATGGAAGGGATACCTTTGGATTCGTCACGGGAGACGGCATTGGCGTCGTGGACGCGGGTGCCCGAAGCGCTCATGGGGATCTGAAGGCGGCCATCGCCGCGGATGCACTGGCGACGTTGGCGGCGGAGTCGGGGGACGAGGCGGATCTCGCACTCGCTGACATCAGTTATCTGCCGACCATCACGAACCCCGACAAGATTCTCTGCGCCGGGCTCAATTACAAAGCCCATCAGGAGGAAACCGGCCGGGGTGGAGAAGGGTATCCGACTATTTTTGTACGTTTTGCAAATGCGCAGATGGGTCACGAGGAACCTATGGTACGCCCCATGGAGTCGCAGACGCTCGACTTCGAAGGGGAAATTGCGCTGATCATCGGCAAGCCGGGACGGCGTATCACCAAGGCACGAGCGCTGGAACACGTAGCCGGTTTCGGGATCTACAACGATGGCAGCGTGCGGGAATATCAACGTCAGACCTCACAGTTCACCCCCGGCAAAAACTTTGCCGGCACCGGTGGATTTGGCCCGTGGATGATGACCGCCGATGAAATCGGTGACCTGAACGAGTTGGAGATCACCACCCGGTTGAACGGTGAGGTGATGCAGAACGCCAGGGCGGCACAGATGGTGCACGGGTTTGCCGACCTGATCGCCTACTGCTCCACTTTTACCGAACTCGAATCGGGCGACGTCATTGTTACGGGGACGCCCGGAGGCGTGGGTGCCGCACGCAAGCCGCCCATTTTCATGGATGAGGGGGATGTCATCGAGGTTGAGGTGACGCCCATCGGGGTACTTCGCCATACCGTTGTCGTGGGATAACCCGCCTGCATGAAGTTCGGCGTCGGTCAACCGGTTCCACGTAAAGAAGATCCGCGTCTGGTTACCGGCGGCGGGCGATTCACGGACGACGTCAATCTGCCGTCGCAGTTGTATCTTCTTCCGCTCGTCGAATCTTCCGGTGGAGGTACTCAGGAGGAAGCTCGCATCACCCTGCATGAGGACGGTTCGGTAGAGGTTGTGGTGGGAACCTATTCCCACGGTCAAGGCCATCGAACCATGCTTTCACAAATTTTCGCCGAGGTGCTGGGGGTGGGATTCGATGATGTGAATGTCGTTCAGGGTGACACCAAGTATGTGAAATTCGGCGGTGAGCCTCTTAACCAGACCCTGCGTTACGATCGCGAATCCGGAACCCAACAACGATCTGGGCGTGAAAGGTATCGGTGAAGCAGGTGCCTGCGGTGCCTCGCCTGCGCTGGTCAACGCGGTGCTCAATGCCCTCGAGGACCTCGGCATCGAGAGCATCGATATGCCGCTGACGCCGGAGAAGCTCTGGCGTGTGATAAACGACGATCCTGACTGATCTGTAAACCCTACCGGACTTCCTCCGCATCCGGCCGTCCCGCGGTGCCAGACACCATGTTGCGTGCTTCCTTGCTCGATTGCTGGGTCGGTTTGCGTCCGCGGGTGATGTTGAATGGCTCGGTGTCGATATCCTCCAGCTCTATCTCGCCCGCAAGAACGGCCTCCTTCCAGGCATCCTGTTGTGGCTGACGCGCTTGAAATTCCGGCATCACTTCTTTTGCGAAGAGCTTGAGGCTGTCGCAGATATCCTCATGGGTGTTTTTGCCGGCCTGGTTCAGCAGAATCACCTGATCCACGTTGCTGTCTTCGAGTTCTTTGAGACGCTCGCGAATGGTGTCGGGGGAACCGATCAATTCGCTACCGGTGCGGGTCTGGCCCTGGGGGGTCTGTTTCCATTCCTGGTAACGTTCCCAGAAATTGACGGTGCCGGGTTCGAACGGACCCTCGGTGCTGTACAGTCGCAGGGTGAATTGGAAAAACGTCCAACCATCCGCTTTCTGCCAGGCTTCTTCGTCGGTTTCCGCACACATGAACCCTGCCACCACGGCGATGTTCGGGTTCGTTTTGTAGTCGCACAACTTTTCCAGGTGATGGGTGAAGGTGTTGTAATACGCGTTCACCCAGGCACGGGAAGCTTCGAGATTGACGAACTTGAAACACAAAGCGCCCATCCCGCGATGTGCGGCGTATTTGATGGTATCGAGTTGCGAACAAGCCACCCACAACGGTGGATGGGGTTTCTGCAGGGGCTTGGGAATCACCGCCCGCAAGGGAAACTTGAAGAACTCGCCGTCGTACTCCCAGCCGTGATTCCAGAACATGGGCAGGGTACATTTCACCGCGTCTTCCCAGACATCCCGTTTGTCGCGAAAACGGAGATTGAACGGATGTAACTCGGTCACCGAGGCGCCCTCTCCGAGCCCGAGTTCGACGCGACCGTCGGAAACGAGATCCAGGGTCGCGATCCTTTCCGCGACTCGTGCCGGATGATTGGTAGTCAGTTGCACGATGCCGTGTCCCAGCCGGATGTTTTTGGTGCGCTGGCTCGCAGCGGCAAGAAACACCTCGGGTGCGGAGGAGTGGGAATATTCTTCGAGAAAGTGGTGCTCAACCTCCCAGGCGTAGTCGTAGCCGAGCCGGTCTGCCAACTCGATCTGATCCAGCCCGTTCTTCATCAGTTTGTGTTCGCTGAATTCATCCCAGTCTCGAGGTAATTGGTGTTCGTAGAAAATGCCGAATTTCATGTTTCCCCTCTCAAGGCGTTAGCAACCCAAAACCCATTCTTATCAACTCCGCTCGCCGATTTCCAGTCCCATGGCTATTCGAGCCCATGCCCGCTCGTGTACGTAATACACGCCAATCTTGGCAAATACTTCAATCAGGCCAATCTCCAGGGCAATTCTCGTATCGCCGGTGATCGCCCAGGCGATGAGGATGGTGGTCGCCGTAGCGATGAACCGCCAGGTCAAGCCTTTTACCAGACTGCGTGATCTCGACTCCCGGGTACTACGGTCGCTCATTGGTTTCACCTTTCCACAGAGCGGGCAATCTTCCCCTAAATCCATACGTAGTTCTATTGTTGTTGATGCCACCGCCCTTGACAGCCACCTGACATCCCCCGGATAGTCGGGTGAAGGACGTCGTTGAGAGGGGAGGACAAATGGCTTATCCCATTATTTCCGCGGATTCGCATATAACCGAACATCCGGATACCTACGTGGCCAACATCGATCCGGCCTGGAAGGATAAAGCGCCGAAGATGATTGACGGCGGCGAGAAGGGAGATCTGTTCGTCATCGATGGCATGGACAGGCCAATTGCCATGGGGCTGGTGGCTGCCGCGGGGAAGCCACCCGAGGAACTTACCATGGCCGGGGTCAAGTTCGACGAACTGCACCGCGGCGGGTGGGACCCCGACGCACGTCTCGACGACCAGGACCGCGACGGCGTGGCAGCGGAGATTATCTATCCGACGGTAGGGATGTTGTTGTGCAACCACAAAGATTTCGACTACAAGAAAGCGTGTTTCGACGCGTACAACCGTTGGATTGCACAATTTTGCGGCCGCCACCCGGAACGGTTACTCGGCTGCGGGCAAACCGCTATGCGCACCCCTTCCGAAGGGGTTGAGGATCTGCACGCCATCAAGGCTCTGGGTTTGCGTGGCGTGATGATGCCTGGAGACCCGGCGGAAGAAGATTACGATTCGGAAATTTACAACCCGGTGTGGGAGGCGGCCATCGAACTCAACCTGCCCCTGTCTTTCCATATACTGACCACCCGCCAGGGATCACCTGTTCGCGGTCCGCGAATCAACAGCTTTCTGGCGATCATTCGCGGTAACCAGGACATCATGGGCACGTTGATTTTTGGCGGCGTGTTCGAACGATATCCGGAACTCAGGATTGTCTGCGTGGAAGCGGATGCGGGGTGGGTACCGCATTATCTGTACCGAATGGATCATGCCTACACGCGTCATCGGAACTGGTTGGCGAAAGATATCGAACTTTCCCGGCTCCCTTCGGAGTATTTCAAGGAGAATATCTATACGACTTTTCAGGATGACTGGGTGGCGTTCAGGACCGTCAACGAAATGAACTGGCGGCGGTTGCTCTGGGCTAACGACTTTCCTCACAGCGACTCCACCTGGCCGTGGTCTCAGCAGATGCTTGCCGAGCAGACGGCAACCCTGACGGAGGAACAGAAACGCGGCATTCTCTGTGACAACGTTGCCGGCTTGTACAACATCGACCTGACGGCTCTCGAGGCGGTTGCATGAGTTACACGGGAGCAGATCTGATTGCGGACGGTCTCGCCACCCTCGGAGTCAAACATGTTTTCGGCATCGTGAGCATTCACAACATGGCAATCTTCGACGCCATCAACCGGCTCGGCAAAACTCGCATTATCGACGTTCGCCACGAACAGGCCGGTACCCATGCGGCCGATGGTTATGCGCGCGCCACCGGGAACATGGGGGTGATGATCGCAAGTACCGGACCCGGCACGACAAATACGGTTACCGGCCTCTACGAGGCGCGTTATGCCTCGTCTAAGGTTCTGGTGATCACCGGTCAGGCGGAAACCGGTTTTTACGGTAAAGGTTTGAGTTATGTGCACGAAGCGGAGAACCAGGTGCCCATGTTGCAAACGGTTGCGCGCCGGGTAGAAAGCCCCAGGCATATCGATCGGTTGGCAACCGCATTCAACACCGTGGTACATGACATGTTTGACGGTCGTCCCGCTCCCGGTGTTCTGGAGATCCCCATCGATCTGCAATATGCCGAAGCCGGCCCGGCCCGGTTCCCCGTTCCCCAGACAAGTGTTTTTGCTCCGGATGAGCAGAAGCTGACCGAGCTTGCCGGGAGACTTGCCAGCAGCAGCAGACGGGTGATCATCGCCGGCGGAGGCGTCATCGCGGCAGATGCGTCAGCGGCATTGATCCGTTTAGCAGAGCGACTCGATGCGCCGGTCATCACCACGGTTGATGGGCGAGGTTCGATTCCTGAAGATCACGAGCTTTGTATTGGAAACTTCTACCAGAGCGCCGGTATTTACTCTGCTATCGAAAACGCGGACGTAACGCTTGCCATCGGCACCAAGTTTGCCGTTGGGGTCGACGGGCAGGGTGCACGGTTCAAGCCTCCCGGTGATCTGCTGCAGATCGACATCGATCCGAACATGATCGGACGAACCCATCCGGCCGACGTTGGAGTCGTTGCGGATGCCCGTCTGGCCCTCGAGGCCCTCGAGCAGGCATTGGTCGATGTTTCACCCAACGATGGGCAATTCAACCAGACCGTATGGGAGGCCCGGGACGGTGTGCGCGACGCCATGCGTAAACGGTTGGGACCCGATTATTCGATGATGATGGGCACAATGCGAGCCAGGTTACCCAGGGACGGAATATGGGTGCGCGACTCTACGATCGCCGCCTACATTTTTGGTAACCAGTTATTCCCGATTTATGAGCCACATACTTCCATCAACCCTTCTTCGGGAGCCATTGGACCCGGGTTGCCACTGGCCGTGGGCGCGGCAATTGCCACAAACCGGCGGACATTGCTCATCCACGGCGACGGTGGGTTCATGTTTCACGCGACGGAGTTGGCTACCGCCGCCCAGTACCGGGTACCGTTGGTCATCGTGGTATTCAACGATTGCGGATACGGGGTATTGCGGTGGTTGCAGGACACCCGTTTCGGCCGCATCAACGAGACCGATCTCGGCAAGATGGACTTTACGATGATGGCCGGGAGTATGGGGGTACCCGGACAACGCGTGCAGAACGTCGCAGACTTCGAAGCGGCGTTGGATGTCGCCCTGGAAACCGACGGACCCTACCTGATCGATATCGATATGGAGCACTTTGCGCCCATGGAAATTTCGATCATGCCGAAGAAAACGGCGGCGGGATGAGCATTCGTTGTGAGAAGGATTGGTTGTCCCGTGCCGACACCGGCGATCTGCATGGGCACATGGGGGTGTTTCAACTCGGCAATGAGGCAGGAGAGGTTCTATTTATTGGATATGCGGGCGGCCGTAGCCTTTTTGGACTCAAGGGGGAGATCCAGAGTGAGTTCGAGCGCCTGGCTGATGCCAGTTGTTATCGTTTCGAGATAAACACCGCTTACCTCTCCAGATACCAGGAGCTGCTCATGGTGCACGTAGCCGATTATGGCGTTCTGCCACCTCACAACGACGAACCAGTGCCCAAACTCGGTCGGTTGAGTCCCTAGCCGATGGATTTCAGTCTTACCGAAGAGCAGGAGATGATCGTCGGCATGGTTCGGCGGTTTGTTCGTGAAGAGATCGTGCCGTTGGAACTCGATCTCGATCCGGACGCGGATGCGCTGAAAGTCGAGGATCGTACCCGGCTGGTCGAAATGACGAAAGCCATGGGCCTATACGGGCTCGATATACCTCCCGAGTACGGTGGACCGGAGTTGGATCTCGTGACCCGCACCCTGATGGCCATCGAGATGTCTCAACATCGGGCCGGTTTGTATGCACCATGTTATGGCGTGTTCGGAGGTGCGGGGCTGGCGCAACTCTTCGAGGCGACGGAAACGCAAAAAGAGCGGTATCTCTTCCCGACGTTACGCGGCGAAAAACGGGGGTTCTTCGGCCTCACCGAACCTTCGGGCGGTAGCGACCCCGCCCGGGCCATTCAAACGAAAGCGGTGCGCGACGGAGATGACTGGGTCATCAACGGCGGCAAAATCTTCATCAGCGGTGCCGACAGAGCAGACTTCGGTCTGGTTTTTGCCCGCACCGACCCGGACAAAGGGCGCAATG
>JAPUJX010000615.1 GCA_027295975.1 Gammaproteobacteria bacterium | reverse complement strand
GTAGATGGTGTTGCTGATACGCGTCACACCATCGGTCATATTCAGGCTATCAGCCCAGGCGTTGCCTGCAGGAAGGGCCGCCAGGAGGCTCCCACGACTTCCAAGCCAGATTTTCTTCACCTTTACGCCCGTTACGCCCTTTACGCCCGTTCCAGCCACAAACCGCCCTCGGCGGCGACCGGTTTCGGGATGCAGGTGAAACTCGAGTGATGCGCGCGCCACCTGCGGTCTCGCCGCGGGTTTCTAGCAAACAACAATGACTTTCGATTGACCCCGTTAAGACCGTCAGACCTGCCGAGCCTCAACAGTGTGGTGCATCATAACAACTAAGGCCAAGCTCGACTAACAACTGAAACTTTGCAAACTCGCCAATCCTCGATTACGCATGGTCGGGTGATCGGTCGATCGAGAATCGACACCCGTGCCGGGATCGAGTATGCGCGCGATGAACCAGGGTTTTTACCCTTCAACGAGGTTCCTCGGAAGTCAACTCGGCCAACACCCGATCCGTTTCCGGGCGAACCCCACGCCACAGATAAAACGCCGCCGCCGCCTGTTCCACCAACATGCCCAGCCCATTCAGCGCATCCACGGCACCCGCTTGCCGAGCCCAGCGGGTGAAGGGAGTGTTACTTCCATAAACCATGTCGTAACAAACGGCCTGGCGAACAACCGATGTTTCAATGAGATCGCCCCTCCCCTGCAGACCAGCCGAAGTGCCGTTGATGACCAGATCATAATCACCCGCCACCTCACCCAGGCCGAGCCCGGTGATCTCGCAGCCCGTGTCCGCATACTCCTCGGCCAGTCGAGCGGCCAGTTTCAGCGCCTTGGAAGCCGTTCGATTGGCGATTACCAGCCGCGTTGGATTTTCGGCGAGCAAGCGCCTCACCACACCCAACACGGCACCCCCGGCTCCGAGCAGCAGAACCCGCTTGTCCCGTAACTGCAGCCGGTGGTTGCGCACGAGGTCCTGGACGAGGCCGATGCCGTCGGTGTTGCAGCCGAGCGACCTGCCATTTTCGAGCATCACGGTATTGACGGCGCCCGCAGCACGGGCTTCTTCATCAAGCTCGTCCACCCAGTCGTGAGCCTGGGTTTTGAAAGGAACCGTTACGTTGAACCCTCTCGCCCCTCCCGCAGAAATCATTTCGACGGCTTCGATGAAACCATCCAGAGGAACGAGGCGCCGTTCGTAACGAAGCGTTTCTCCGGTCTGTTGCGCGAACAGCCCGTGAATACGCGGCGATAGCGAATGTTCCACCGGGTTGCCGACAACGGCATAACTGTCCAACTAGCCGCCGCTCCTGATCAGTTCACCATGCAGAGTCCGAATTTCGCTTGGGCCGGAAAACCCGGACGTCTCCCCCGAAAGCACGTAGTCCACGCGATTTTTGAATACCGCAACCGCCCGTATACGGCTGCGCAACGGCGGCAGCCCGGACAGGTTTGCCGAGGTTGAAACCAGAGGACCCGCAAACGCCGCACACAGGGCCCGCGCCTGGTCGTGCGCGGGTACTCGCACGGCCACGCTGGATCGACCTCCGGTGACCCAGGCGGGAAATCTTTGCGATGGCAGAACCCAGGTTGTCGGACCGGGCCACGAGGTCTCGAGTTCGCCCACCTGCCCATCACTCAAACCCATGAGTTCCTCGGAGAAAGTTTCCGTGTCGGCGCCAATGACAATCAGCCCTTTGTCGATCGAGCGGCCTTTCATATGCAGCACGGCGGCAACAGCCAACGGATCGTACGGGTCGCAGGCCAGCCCCCACACGCCTTCGGTCGCATGCAGAACTACACCCCCCCTTCGCAGAATCCGGGCGGCCTCTGTCAGGTGCCATGACTCGGCCGTGTTCAACTGCTCAGTTCTTTCTGCAAACGCTCGTTTTGCGCATTCACGTTCGCGCCATTTTCCTCACGGTCTGCACGGAGCTTCTCGGCAACACCCTCATCGGAGACAGCGAGAATCTGCGCGGCCAGGTAAGCGGCGTTTTTGGCCCCCGTTTTACCAACCGCCACGGTGGCGACCGGGATGCCACCCGGCATCTGCACCGTCGACAGCAATGCATCGAAACCGCTCAGCGGACCGCTGTCGACGGGTACCCCGATCACCGGTTTGACGGTGTGCGCCACAACGGCTCCGGCAAGGTGAGCGGCCAAACCAGCCGCGCACACAAAAACATCACAGCCTCTACGCTGTGCATCGAGAACATATTCCATCGTGGCCTGCGGGGTTCGATGGGCCGAAGTGATTTTCGCCTCAAAATCTACCCCCAGGCGTTCGAGTATTTCGGTGGTGGCCCGCATGATGGGCCAATCCGATTCCGATCCCATGAGAATGGCAACCCAGCTCATTTGTGGTTCCTTTTAGAGGTACGTGTAAACGACCATGGGCCACGTCTCCCATGAGGTACAGGGCCGGTGCTGACTTCGGCATTCGAGCACGGATGAGCCCCTAACCGAAAGGCCGCCGAATATACCCCTCAGCCGACCGCTGAACAAACCCTTCCAACTCCAATTCGACGAGATGTACAAGAATACGCTCCGCGCTGACTTCACTTCCGTCAGTTATCTCATCCAGGGTAGTGGGCTCAAAACGTACCGATTCCAGAATCTGCCTGAGTTCACCGCCTGGCAATGGCCGTTTCCCGGGGTCGGGGCGATCGGAGCCGCCTCCGCCATCACTTTCCAGTCCAAGTGCTTCGACAATGTCTATCGTGTCTTCGATCAGGGCGGCACCCTCTTTCAGCAGCCGATGACACCCGGGGCTGTTCGCACTACCGACCAGTCCCGGGACCGCCATCACCTCCCGACCCTGTTCGAGGCCCATGCGCGCGGTGATCAGCGAACCGCTCCGCTCACTGGCCTCCACCACCACCACACCAAGCGAAAGACCGCTGATCAGCCGGTTGCGTTCCGGAAAGTGGTATTTCTGGGGTGAAACGAACGGGGCGTATTCGCTCAGCACAAGTCCCCCGCTCGTTACGATCTCGTGTGCCAGCGCTCTGTTCGGTCTGGGGTAAACCCGCTTGATACCGCTCCCGAGCACCGCGATGGTTTTACCCTCGGGTTTCCCGAGTAGGGCACCGCGATGTGCCGCGGAGTCGATTCCCCTGGCAAGACCACTGACCACGACGATTCCCCATCCGCCAAGCTCCCTTGCCAGGTGTTGTGCGATGTTCACCCCGGGGACGGTACAACGGCGTGAACCAACGATGGCAACCGCATGGCCGTTGGCAACATCGAGATCACCACGGAAGTACAGCAGTAAAGGCGGGTCCGGAATTTCTCTCAGTAATGGAGGGAAACCTTCATCGAAATAGCAGACCACGTTGATCTTGAGTTCCCTGCACTGAGAGACGAGCGGGTCGATGCTCAAGTCGGGGCCCGACAGTTGCCGCAGAGCCTGTTCCGCGCTCTCGAAGCGCGTCAACATTGCGAACACGGCACGTCGATTACGTAATCCCAACAAGCGCATTAACGCGCCTTGCTCCCGCGTAGGCGTTTTGTGGTCCCACAAAGTAATCGCCCCCAATTCCGGGAGGTTTATCCTAAAACCATGGAGACGTTTTGGCCGGCGCCGATATCACCTGCGGGTGTGAGAAATGAACCCGAATCTCTCAACTGTTCCGGTAATTTCGGAACAACTACCCGGCTTTATGGGTTACGCACCTCGTCGTTGATCGACAAAGGCCTTTGCGCGGTCAGCACCAGCCCGTAAGAGAGCTTCTCGAAGGTTCTAAAAACCATCAACAGCCCCGCGCGTTCACTCGGCAGACGAATAGATTCGTTGGCGATTCGATCCCGCGCCAACGCACCGCGTTTGTAGATGGCCAGCACGTTGCCTACTTCCAGACCTTCCCTTACGCCCCGGTTTAGAACCACTACATCGTAGGGGCCTACCTGGGTCACTCCATTGAACACGGAGATTATCTGACCGCGGGTGTCGTTTTCCGGCGCACTCGGGTAGAAGGTGGAATCCACCTTGCGTTCTTCCGTTGCGAGCACCCGGTCTCCGATCTGCACTTCTTGGCGGGTACTCAAAAGCAACATGGTGGCAATATCCCCCTCCCGGGCGACCGTCTGACCCAGGCCTACGTAGGTGGCCTCCTGTCCGAGTACCTCATTGGTTTGCGGATCTATGTACACCGGTCCACGGCGCATGATGCTGAAGCTCCCGGTGTCAGCCAGGTCACCGCGCACGTAGAGTCGATCGCCACCGCCGAGAACGAGACGATCGCTCTCTCCCTGGACGACATAGGGTGAGTTCAACAGGACTTCCGGGGTAACCACGCGGTTTTGCACCAGAAATCCTTGAATAGCGTCCAAATGGATCGCGGGGATCGCCGATTCCAACGAGATTGCGCGGATCTTCGGCTCCAGCATTACCGTATCCGTACCGCGAGCCGTACTCGTGGCGCGAGCGGCATCCGGACCGCGAGTCGTATATGGACCGCGAGCGGAATCCGTACTGCGAGCGGAATCCGTATCCCCAGGGGTCAGCTTATAAGTACGCCCGGCCACCCCGCGCTCGAGTACGAGACGCGGCTGTCCTTCAACCCACACCAGCGCGATACTGTCGCCCGGATAGATGAGATGGGGGTTATCGATCTGTGGGTTGATCCGCCAGATTTCCGGCCACAGCCAGGGGCGCTCGAGAAAAGTCTTGCTGATATCCCAAAGGGTATCGCCTCTGACGACAACATAAACATCGGGATGATCGGGCTTGAGATACTGGGCAAGATCTCCGCTTTCGCTCC
>JAPUJX010000614.1 GCA_027295975.1 Gammaproteobacteria bacterium | reverse complement strand
AGAACACAGGCAGGGGTGCTTTTGTGAGATATGGCTAATAATGGAACCTGAAGAGATAGTGCAATGATTGTAGAACCTAGGTTCTGTGGACATTTCAGCGTAACCAGATGAGTCAGGGCAGACTAGAAAGTATTTGTGGAGACGTCTCTCTGCCGAGACGTCAGCGCTATCACCCCTCACCAGTGGACTGGCGTGATGAGGCCCTCTATTTTCTCCTGGTGGATCGCTTCAGCGATGGTCAGGAGGATACTCGCCCGCCCCTGGACCAGGGTAACCTCAACGCCGCCCGCACGCTGCTGGGACAGATGGTGAATCGAGGATTCAGCAGATGAGCATGCCGTTGCAAACCCGAGTGAAAGCGGCACGGAAGCCCAAATTCACGCCGGTGCGTGGCGGAGTGTTGCAACGCGAATGCGCCTGCAGTCAGCACACCACTGCTGGTGGTGAGTGCGCCGAGTGCCGCGCGAAGCGGTTAGGCTTGCAGCGGCGGACTTCCCATCAGGCTGAATCTATTACTGCACCGCCTATCGTGCATGAAGTGCTGCGCTCGCCGGGACGGCCGCTCGACCCCTCCACCCGCACCTTCATGGAATCCCGCTTCGGGCACGATTTTAGCCAGGTCCGGGTGCATACCGATGCAAAGGCCACCGAATCCGCAGGTGAGTTGACCGCGCGCGCTTACACAGCGGGGCGTGACATCGTGTTCGCAGCAGGGCAATACGCCCCCAAGACAACGGAAGGTAGACAACTCCTGGCCCATGAGTTGACTCACGTTGTTCAGCAGGGTCAAAGCTTAAGCAGCTCGAAGGCCAGGTCCTTGGAAGGACAACAAGGAAGAGCTTATGAACGTGAGGCCGAATGGGTCGCTCGAGGAATTCAGACGACGAAGCCTTTTAACGCTGTCCACGATCCCAGACAAATCTCACCCCCTGTCCTGATGAGGCAAGAAGCAGTCGATGAAGCGGCGGAACCGTCGCCCACGTGTAGTCTTACTAAATGTGAGAGAAGTGTCAAAAAAAGAGTTGTAATCATTGAAGGAACAGCGAGCGTAAAGAAGGGAACGGCTTCCCTCTATCTTCATGAGAAAGGCGAAAGTTGTAGCAAGGCCGGAATCATAGAATTTCCGATTGCTACTACTGAAGTAAAAGGAGGGAAGTTTAAGTTCGTACTATCAGGGCTTGTGAGCACCACACCGGGCTTTGGCCAAAGAGTGTTGGTAGAGGTGGGGGGGGCTATTTGTTGTTGCAACGTCACTGCAGCCAAGTGAAAAACGAAACGCGAATGTCGCTGGTGTGTGTTGCTCTCCCAGCACAACACCGAACACCTTGACGGGCACGCGGATATAAAAGGCAAATAAATCGCCATGACTACCTTTCCCGGCTCACCCCGGCTGATCAAAGGCGGCATTGTGCTGATCAACCCGGAGACCTCTGCGGTGCAGCGGATCATTGCGTTGCAATACAACCCGGAATCGATCAGCCGTACGCTTCAGGTGCAAGGCGTTGGTGAGGGCGGCGACCGCTCCGAGACGCTGCGCCTCACGGGACCGCCGGTCGAAACGATCAAGCTGGACGCCGAGATTGATGCAACGGATCAGCTGGAATTTCCCGATCAAAACCCGAATGCCAGTCAGCTTGGCATTCATCCGCAGCTGGCCGCACTGGAGACAATTGTCTATCCGGCAAGCAGCCAATTGCAGATGAACAACACCCTCGCGCAGGCAGGGACGCTGGAGATCGCGCCGATGCAAGCGCCGCTGACCCTGTTCATCTGGAGCAAGAACCGCATTCTGCCGATTCGCCTGACCGATTTCAGCATCACCGAAGAGGCGTTCGACCCGGCGCTGAATCCGATTCGGGCCAAAGTCAGTCTGGGGATGCGCGTCTTGAACGTCACCGATTTGGGCTTTGCCCACACAGGCGGCAGCTTGTTTATGGCCTATCACCAGCAGAAAGAGCGGCTGGCTGCCATGAGCCAGGGCGGTGCCATGGGTGCGATGGGCATTGGGGGGATCCCATGACCGATCCACTGGAGGCTCTTCTGCAAACCACGGGCTTGAAATCCCGTCTCTTTCCACCCACCAGCCGCTACCACGGTATTGATACCGCCTTACTGGTGACCCCGGCCGGGAAGACAATTCTCTACGTGGGCCGCCGCTTCGTTCCTCCGCCGGAACGGTTTGCACTGCTTCAGGAGCATACCGTCACCCAGGGAGACCGACTGGACAATCTCGCGGCCCAGTACCTGGGCGATCCAGAACAGTTTTGGCGCGTGTGTGACGCGAATGCTGCGATGCGCCCCAACGAACTTACTGAAAGCGTTGGTCGCATTCTTCGCATCACTTTGCCGGAAGGCATACCAGGACAAACGAATGTTTAAGGGGTTTTATCTCACGTTGTTGATTGGACCCGTCGTGCCGGTGCCGGTGCCGCAGGTGGTCTTGGATGCGTTGACCGGCGTCGAAGTCACGACTGCTGCGGAGGGGCTGAGCGGTTTCCAATTGACGTTTTCCTTGAGCAACAAATCACCGCTGCACACCCTGTTCCTGATCGCGGGGGGCCAAACGCCTTTGCTCCGCGTCATCATCATCGTGACCATTCATGGCATGCCGCACGTGCTGATGGATGGCGTGATGACCAACCAACAAGTGTCCCCTGGCGGTCAACCGGGGCAGTCCACGCTGACGGTTACCGGGGAGGACTTAACCAAGTTGATGGGTTTGCAGGATTTTAGTGGCATTCCGTATCCGGCGATGCCGCCGGAGGCACGCGTGGTGTTGATTATCGCCAAGTACGCGGTGTTCGGCATGATACCGTTGGTCATCCCCATTTTGTTCCCGGATGTGCCGATTCCGATTGAGCGTATTCCGACCCATAAAGGGACGGATCTGGATTACATCAAGCAGCTCGCGGCAGATGTAGGCTATGTCTTCTATATCGACCCCGGTCCTGTCCCGGGAACAAATATCGCCTACTGGGGGCCGGAGATAAAAGTTGGCGTCCCGCAACCAGCGCTCAACCTCGATATGGACGCGCACACGAACGTCAAATCACTGAGTTTCAATTTCAATACCGCGGAAACAACGTTGCCGATCGTTTTTATTCAAAACCCACTGACGAAGGTGCCGATTCCCATTCCTATTCCCAAAGTGAATCCGCTCCAGCCGCCGTTGGGAGTGATTCCGGCGCCGATCACTAATGTGACGGTGTTGAAGGACACGGCCAAACTTTCGCCGATGCAGGCCATTGGTCGCGGCTTGGCAGAGGCCTCCCGTTCGGCGGATGCCGTTTCCGGTAACGGCACACTGGATGTGGTGCGTTATGGCCGGGTCTTGAAGGCACGGCAGCTTGTGGGCGTGCGGGGCGCGGGCATGGCGTTTGACGGGCTTTATTATGTAAAGAGTGTCACCAGCACGATCAAGCGGGGCGAATTTAAACAAAGTTTCTCGTTAAGCAGAAACGGCCTGGTCTCCATTACTCCGAAAGTTCCGGTATGAACGGCAACCAAAAATATTATGGCAAATATCGCGGGACAGTGGTCAACAACATTGATCCGCTTCAGATCGGTCGCATTCAGGTCATAGTGCCAGATGTATCGAGTCTCATGCCGTCGAGTTGGGCGATGCCGTGTGTACCGATAGCCGGCAAACAGATGGGCATCTTTGTCGTGCCACAGATCGGGGCTGGGGTATGGGTGGAGTTTGAGCAGGGTGACCCCGATTATCCCATTTGGGTCGGTGGATACTGGGGGATCGTGGCCGAAGTTCCAGCCCTCGCGCTGGCGGGTATCCCGGCGAGCCCGAATATCGTCCTGCAAACTGCAGGGCAAAACACGATAATGATCAGCGATCTCCCGGGGCCGACGGGCGGCATCATGCTCAAAAGCACGACTGGCGCCTCCATCATCGTTAACGATACCGGGATCTACATCCAGAACGGTAAAGGGGCGTCGATCGTGATGGTCGGCCCATCGGTGACCATCAATAACGGGGCGCTCGCGGTGATCTGAAATCTAAAGGGAAACAGAGAATGCCGGGCTTTCTACTCCATGTCGGTGCACAAGTGCTCTGTTCACACGCGGGGCAAGCGACCCCGACTGTGCCCAATCCACGCGTGACCGTCGGCGGGCAACCGACGGTGACGCTGGCGAGCCCGTATGTCGTCGCGGGGTGTGCGCTCCCACCGCCGCCGGCGGCGAACGGTCCCTGCGTGACAGCCCAGTTTGTGAGCGCCACCACGCGGATCACATCCAACGGGCAGCCCGTGTTGCTACAGGATAGCCAGGCAATCTGCACGCCGACGGCTACTCCGCTACTGGTCATCCTGACCCAAATACGAGTCAGTGGAATGTGAGACGTTATGAACATAGATTTTCCCTTTCATTTTGACGGACGCGGGCGGACAGCGGACACGGACGACGATGACCACATCCGTGACCTGATCGAGCAGGTTTTGTTTACTTCCCCCGGCGAGCGGGTGAATCGCCCGGACTTTGGCTGCGGCCTGAAGCAGCTTGTCTTCGCGCCCAACAGCGATGAACTTGCAGCCGCCACCCAGTTCTTGGTGCAAGGGGGGCTTCAGCAATGGTTGGGCAATTTGATTCAGGTGGAGGGGGTGGAAGTGGAGAGTCAAGACTCCACCCTCCGGGTGACTATCACGTACTTAGTCCGGCGTAACCAGCAACGCCAGACCGCACAATTCTCGCGTGAGATTTGAGATGGGTACACAGTACTTTTGCAAGAACGAGATGCGACGCCAGGCCGTGCGCGCACACGCCAGCCTCAACGGCATCGACTACCTGGAGGTGGTCGATCAAGATGCTCCAGTTGGAAGCCCGCGCCAGCGCACGTTGTTGGTTCGCTGTCTCAAGCCCGTCCCCGCGTTGACCGCCAACAGCGTCCGCGTCGAGGGTGGCGTGCGCATCACACCGGTCAACGTGCAATGGGCATTTCCCGCGCCGTCGATACCCCTCACGCTGATGAACGCCGCCGAACAGGCATTCTTTTCAGCCCTTCCGGAGCCGAACCACGTGCTTGTGGTCCGCACAAACTCCGACGGCGACTTTTCTACGTACCGACTCTTGCTGACGACATCTCCGACGGACCCCAATCCTCCCACTGGGTTCGACCCACAGCTTTCCGAGATCGACTTCTCATTCAAGGCCGAATGCCCCAGCGACTTTGATTGCAAGACAGAAACGGTCTGCCCGCCGGAGAAGCTGGAGGAACCACAGATTGATTACCTGGCCAAGGATTACGCCAGTTTCCGTCGTCTCATGCTGGACCGGTTAAGCGTCCTCATGCCGGATTGGAGGGAGCGGAATCCCGCCGACATGCAGGTAGCGCTCGTGGAATTGCTGGCGTATGTGGGCGATCACCTGAGCTATTTCCAGGATGCCGTTGCCACTGAAGCGTACTTGGGCACAGCGCGCAAGCGGGTGTCCGTGCGTCGTCACGCGCGGCTGCTGGACTATGTGATGCACGAGGGCTGCAATGCGCGTGCGCGGGTTTGCTTTGAGGTTGAACCAGGCGGTGGGGCTGATGGACTGACGATACCAGCAAGCACGCCTCTGCTCACGCGAGGGTTACGTGACACGTCCATGGTCGATCCCGCTGAGTTCGAGAAGCTTCTCGCTGTTGAGAAACCTGTGGTGTTTGAGACCATGCACGACATACAGCTTCACAGTGCCCACAACGAGATCAAATTCCATACCTGGAGCGATACTGAGTGTTGCCTACCGCGCGGAAGCACGCGGGCGACCTTGCGGAATGATCCTCCGCTGTCGCTCAATGCCGGGGATGTGCTCATGTTTGAAGAAGTGCGCAGTCCGACAACAGGCAAGCCAGAGGACGCTGATCCGACCCATCGCCATGCCATTCGCTTGTCGCGGGTGGATGTTACTCAGGATCTTCTGGACGGGACGCCGATCTTGGACATCGAATGGCATGAAGAAGATGCGCTCCTCTTTCCATTGTGCATTTCGGCCGTAATCGAAGGCGAGACGGTCACCGATGTAAGTGTTGCTCGTGGGAACGTCGCACTGGTCGATCATGGAAGGACGATCGAGGGGGAGGAACTGGAGCAGGTAGCGGGCAACGGGCGCTATCGTCCCCGCTTACAAGAACGCGGGATCACCCATTGGGTTGCCTACGATGATGGTAAAGCTCGGAACCAGCCCGCTGCTGTGGTAACAAAGCAAGAACCGCATGGCGCGCTACCTGTCGTGGGGCTGCGCGGAAACGGCGAGATCTGGACCGTGCGGCGCGATCTGTTGAGCAGCGATCGTTTTGCTCCTGAATTCGTGGCGGAGATGGAGGACGACGGGCGTGCCTCCCTTCGCTTTGGTGACGGTGTGTTCGGCAAACCACCGACCAGTGGCGCCAGCCTGAAGGCCACTTACCGGGTGGGCAGGGGTCGCGCGGGGAATGTCGGGGCAGAGGCGATTCGCCGCGTCGTTCTGGCGGGCACCGGTATTCAGAGCGTACGCAATCCCCTACCAGCCGCCGGTGGGATAGAGCCGGAACTCACCGAGCAGGTGCGTCTGTTTGCACCGCAAGCCTTTCGCAGGCAAGAGCGGGCGGTGACCGAGGACGACTACGCCGAGGTCGCGCAGCGTCATCCCGAAGTCCAGAAGGCCATGGCCGCGTTGCGCTGGACGGGGAGCTGGTACACGGCCTTTGTCACCATTGACCGGAAGGGAGGACGGCCAGTGGATGCAGACTTTGAGAAAGAGATGCGAGCGCACCTTGAACGGTATCGAATGGCGGGATTTGATTTGGAGATCAATGGTCCCGCCTT
>JAPUJX010000613.1 GCA_027295975.1 Gammaproteobacteria bacterium | reverse complement strand
GTTTCCGATTCAGCGCGGGGGCGGATCGAAAGCCCTGGACTACCCCAAGTGGCTGCTCGACAAAGGTTGTAATCTCATTATCTTCCCCGAAGGCACCCGCTCGACCAGCCGCACCATGGCCAAGTTTCGCCACGGGGTATCAATTCTTGCGCTGGAGAAGAAGGTGCCGGTGGTGCCGGTATTCCTTACCGGACTCCGTGTTATGCGCCCGAAAGGATCACGGGAGATATTCCCCGGTCCGGCCGGGGCAAACGTGCTGGATCCAATCTACTTCGATGAAGGCACCAGTGTGCCCGATGCAACCTGGCGCATTTACGAGGCGATGAACGCAGTGCACAAGCGAGTTCTCGAGGAAGGAGATGACGCTGCACGGCAGGAACAACCGATCGCGGTTCCAGCCTGACGGGTTTCGTTCAGCCGTTCCACAACGACGAATCCAACCAATGCAGAACGTCGCCGATGACGGCGTCGCAATTAATTTCGTTGAGCATCTCGTGGCGACCCTCGGGGTATAACCGGTAGGTGACTTTATTGCCGTGGGTGCGGTAACAATCCACGAGGCGCAGCAGATCCCTTTCTTTGTTGTGCACCGGGTCGGCGCTTCCCGAGAAAATGTAGATGGGAAGTGTGGTGGGAATATTGATGATATTTTTGTTTTGCCGCGCCTCCCGGGCACCCGCAAACAGATCACAAAGGCTTCCCGTGCGCAGCACGAAGCCGCATAGCGGATCGTTTGCGTAACGCGCCACCTTCACCTGGTCACGAGACAGCCACTCGAACCCACTCGATCCTTCCTCGTCGAACGGTTTGTTTGCGCTACCGAAAACCAGATTCTGCATCAGGTTGCTCACTTCCCCCGGGCCAAGACGCCAGCGTTCGAAGCGGGCGATGGTGTGAGACAGCCAGAGTTGCGCAGCGCTGCCGATACCGGGCGATCCTGAAATGATGGCGGTGTCCAACACCTCCCCGTGGCGGTAGAGAAACTGTTGCGTGAGCATCGCGCCCATGCTGTGGCCGAAAAAAGCCCGTTTGACGTTCTGATGTTCGGCAGCCAGATGCCGATGCAACTCGTACGCATCCTCAATTGTGCGATTCCATCCGTCGTCACCCATGTCACCGAGTGCATCCGGATGCGCCGTATTGCCGTGGCCGCGCAAATCATTTGCGTAAACGGCATATCCGGCCTCGGTCAGCCGATTTGCGAACTCCTCATAACGCGCGGCGTGTTCCCCCATGCCGTGGGTGATTTGCACGGTTGCGCGAAGTGGTCCGGTCGGAAGCCAGCGATAACAGTGAATCGACTGGCCATCACTCATGGTCAGGGAGAGTGTCTCCATTTAATCAAGGGTTCCATTGGTCAACAGTTTTTCGATGGCTCGAGCTACCCCCGCTTCATCGTGAGGTACGGTCACATAAGTGGCGGCAGCCTTCGTCTGATCGTCCGCTTGACCCATGGCTACCGCAGCGCCCGCGACCCGGAACATCTCGATGTCGTTCTCGGAATCGCCAAACGCCAGCACATCCAGGGGGTCGATGCCGAGGTGGTTACATGCACTCAACAGCGCGTCACCCTTGCTGGCGCTGCTGGAGGTCATCGTCAGGATTATCTTACCGGTCGGTCCGATACTATCGAAGAAATGTACGCTGTCTGAATATATCGGCTCCAGCTCATTGCGAATTCGGGTGTTGGTCCGCGTGCCTTGAATGGCGGCGACTCGGGGTAACGTCTCGTCCGCACCCGTTAACCTGGGCACCCAGACCATCTCTTCGGGCATCTGCGCCGGGTCCGGTTCCCCGTCGAGCTTCAGCAAAACACGATCCTCTACCGTAACGGTCGCGATACACCGCTCCTCATCGCAAAGTGAATACAGCGCACGGACGAAATCCGGCGGCAACCGCTCATCAAACACGTCTTTGCCCAGATCGGGAACGTACACCTGGGCGCCCGAGCAGGCAATCACCGGGCCCGTGATGCCGATCTGCTCGGCAATGCGCCGGGCCATCTGCACCCAACGGGCGGTTGCGATAATGATCTCGTAACCTGCATCGCGGGCATCCCGCAACGCGGTGACGTTGTCCGCAGGTAGGTCTTCGCCCACCAGGAGGGTGCCGTCCAGGTCGATGGCAAATGCGCGGAAGGACATGGCCGGCCCTATTCGGTGGTGACAAGAGGCGCCATTGTACCGTTTCGGCCGCAGCCGCCCCAAGCGCGTGCGAAGGGCGGGCCGCGTAACAAACTCGTGTATTATGCGCGTCCGATCGTACCCCTGGCCCGGGTGGTGAAATTGGTAGACACAAGGGACTTAAAATCCCTCGGCCTTACGGCCGTGCCGGTTCGAGTCCGGCCCCGGGCACCAGTAAATATAGTAGTTTCAAGCCAATAGCCCGAGTCTCTAGCTTCTGAAATTCTGTTGAAAAGTAGACAGAAATAGACGAATAGGAGCTAAAGACATGCGTAGAGCTAAGCAACTAGATCCAAAAACTCAATGGGTCGTCACTGATTCGAACCAACCCATAACCCCACCGTTCTATCACGAAGAACTCGCCAAGCCGTACACCGCGAACTCTCCAAGGAAAAGGAGGGCTTGGAACTGCGTCAAAACGAGGCGAGTGCAAGCGAAGCTGGCTTTGAGGATGCGGTGAATATTCTTTCTCGTGAAAACCGCTGGCTAAATATGGCCCAGCAGGAGAAGCGATACTTCGCCGTTCTTTGCGAGGGATGGCTTAGGTGTCCAAGAGCGGACATCTCAGATCAATCTCAAAGTGTTCAGCAATAAACTCAATCGGCGGACGGGGGTGTCATGCACCCGCGCCCGCCTAACCACAACTCACCCATGGAGGTGAATAATGGCTACAGCCAATGATAAGGGCGCAAGTGTGCCGACCCAATACCCACTCATCGTTCCAGATGACCCTGAAACCACCTACCTAAGGACAGAAGCCGTGTTGGCCTTCGTCCAGGAGTTTGCGCAGGCAAGGGCATTGTCTTTCGAATCTTATGGGGATAACCCCCCAGACGACAAACACCTGTGGGGGCTGATCTACATTATCTCGGGATGTCGTGACGCTGTAACGGCGCTCGGCCACATGGCGCTGCCGGACAACGTGACCAAGCTGGAGGTGGGCGATGACTGAATTGGATAGGTTGGAAAAAGTGAAGGAAATCTTTCACCGCATCATCGAGGCGCCTGAGATCAAGCGGCAATACCTTGAGGCAATCATCGACTCCATGCTTGCTGACGATTCCGGCAGCGTCGAGGGCAACATCCAGCGCCACCTGGCCGGTGAGAGGGTCACTACAGACTACGTGAATA
>JAPUJX010000612.1 GCA_027295975.1 Gammaproteobacteria bacterium | reverse complement strand
ATGAACGCATGCCGCCACCTGGGGGGGTGGCCAGCTAGCCACGGCAGGCTCTGCCAGCGTTCGAGTCGCTCGCTGAACACCACCTGTGCTCGTTCTCGATACCAACCGTTGAGCGCTTGCCGAATAGTGTCCGCATTTATCAACGGAAGCCTCAACCTCAGTTCGCCGCGCGGCAGGTAGGAAAACAACGGCAGCTGTGCGTGGGCGGACTCATCACAGACGACACTTTTCTCCGCACCCCTCGAGACGCAAAGCAAAAATGCCGACCCGAGATAGTGCACGATCTCACCGTTTTCATATTGCAGGGTCGGGAACTGCTCTTGTGCCTCCTGGACCTTTGTCAGCCGATACCTGAGCCAGCGATAATGTTCACTGACTACCGAGCGAATCTCTGCTTCGCTGGTGCCCACCGGAGCGTCCATGATGACGTACCCGCGAGGATCGAACGCCATCCCGATTCTGGTCCGGCGGCGTTTGTTGCGGCGCACCTCCACCGGAATCGTGTCGATGACGAAATGCTCGCTCAAAAGTCCCACGTAAGCTTGGCTGATGGCGAAACCAGGGCAGCATCAAGCGCCACTAGAAGATCGTTGGGCGCGGTAACGCCGTCGGTCAACGTTGCACTGGAAGCGCTGACTATTCCAAACAGCAGACGACTGAACGCGTTGACGCTTGCAGACATCAATGGCAAATGCGCTTCGGTTCCCGGAGTGGCGCATGAAGACTCAGCAAACGTCACAACGTAGTCACCGCCGACACCCCGCCAGTTATCTTCCTCGAGGAAGGGTTCCACCGGGTCGGTCAACGAGAGGTTGAAGCGAACTTCGGGGCCATGCCAACGGCGTTTGGCGACACACGCCGCCACGTTGAGCACTCGCAGTTGCCACCATGCAACCGAACGATGAACGTTCTCATGTTTGGAAGCCTTGGTGTTTCGGCGATTTCTGATTGGTTGTTTGAGCAACGTCTGCAATTGCACCTCGGGAGGTTCCATCAACAGCACAGAGGAAACCTGATCTCCAAACGCCTTGATCAGAGCGAGCAGTTCGAGCAGTTCGTCTCCGCTGCGGTAGGCCATTGCGACTATTTCATAAGGTCCGTTTTCACCCCTGGCGTCACACCAGAAGAAGTGACTGAGATCTTCACCGTCATAATAACCGAGTCCAAAGCCGTGCTCCGTCCAGGCAAGGTCGGCTTTGACTATCTCGGGCGGGGCAAGGACACACCCGCCGTGCGCCCGTACCCGGCGCATCATGGCACCATGAATCTCCCGCCAGTTGGCCTTTGTCAGCCGTACGGGGGTGCGAAACGAACGATCGACTAGCAAAGTTGCAGGATCGAAGCTGATCTGGTGTTCGTAACTGCCCGTGCCAAACCCCAGCAGATCGTAAAATCCCTGTTCGAAGATACCGAGCACGGCAATCTCGGCGCCGTCGCGGGCGCCGCTGGCGAGTTGCCGCGCGGTCAACGCCTGGGCAAAACCTTTTTTTCGAGCCCTTCGGCTGGTGGTCACCGCGGTAACCGCACACATGGCGAGGTCTTCATCGATGCAGCGTATCTTCCCCGGGACGGTATGCACCAGGCATTCGGCTTCGTCATCGATCATCGCAACCAGGCTGCGCCCAACCCGGAGGATATCCTTCAGGTATTTTGCCTGCTCGGCATCTTCGATCCATCCGATCTCGTACCAGATGCGTTTGACCGCATTGAGATCGCGAGCCTCTTCGTAGGGGCGAATGTCCATGTTCAAGTTCTGAGGCTAACGAACCATGACCTGGCCACCATCGATGATGAGTGCTTGCCCGGTCATATAACTCGCCGCACGCGACGCCAGAAAAACCATTACCCCTCTGAGTTCCTCCGGATCGCCGAACCGTTGCAGGGTAATATGGTCCGCTGATTTTTCTTTTCCGTTTTCCTGCCAGAGGGCCGCGGAAAAATCAGTTTTGAACAGCCCCGGGCACAACGCGTTGACCCGTATGTTATACGGTCCGTACTCGGCGGCAAGGTTGCGAACCAGAGCCAGGTCCGCGGCTTTCGAAATTGCGTACGCACCCAGGTGGGTGGAGGGCATGAACCCGCCGTTGGACGAAGTAACCACAATCACCCCGTCACGCTTCTCAACCATGTCCGGCAGCGCCATGTGACAAAGCCAATGGTTGGATTTGACGTTGCTGTTCATCGTTTTGTCGAACGCGGAATCCGGAATTTCAGCGGACGGGCCGAAAAAAGGATTTACTCCCGCGTTGCAAACCAGAATGTCAATCGGGCCAAGGCGTTCGTGGGTAACGTCTACGAGATTCTGCAACTGTTCCTTGTAACCAATGTTGCAGGCAACGGGAATCGCCCGGTCGGTTCCGCAAAGTTCGTTGATGCCGGCCGCCGTCGCTTCGCAGGCGTCGATCTTCCGGCTGGAAACGACCACCCGCGCACCCGCCATGGCAAGACCTTCGGCGAGGGCTTTACCCATCCCTCTGGAGGCACCCGTCAACACCGCCACCTTGCCATCGAGATCAAACAGCGCTCCTCCCATCCTAAAA
>JAPUJX010000611.1 GCA_027295975.1 Gammaproteobacteria bacterium | reverse complement strand
GGCTGCAGCCGGGGTTGACCGCTGCCGGTTACACCACCTCCGTGGCGGCGGCCGGAGCCCTGCCCACCGGATGCGCAAATCATATCGAGCTGATCCGTTCGCCCGAGGCGGAACTGAAGCTCATCACCCGCCTGCCCCACGCGCTGGAATCCAAGCCGGTCGAACCGGTGGCGCTGGCGCCGACTCATATCCTGATCGGCAATCGTGCGGTGCCGATTTTCGGAAAGGGCTCTCCCCTGCAATTCCAGCACAGGGATCGACAAGTGTGGCTACCTGCCCAGGAAGGCGTGCTCGTCAACGAGCTTCCCGTGACCGTCGAAATACCCCTCGCCCCAGGCGATGAGATCGACCACGGTGAGCTGTCGTACCGTCTGATCATCGTGAGGGAGTGACATTCGATGGCTCGCAGACGCTTCTCCATCTTCTCAATGTCATTCCTCGACGTGATGTTCTGCGGTTTCGGCGCGGTGGTGCTGATTTTTGTTCTCGTCAGCAAACAAACGGATGACGAATTCAAGGTCATCAACAAAGACCGGCTCTCGGAAATCCGCCTACTCGATTACCAGGTGCAAACCGGTGAGAAAAATCTCTTTCAACTGCAGTTAGTACTCGATGAGATCAAACAGCGCATTGCAGACTCCGCCCGGAAGCTGCTGACCACCGAAGAAGATATCGACCGCAACCGTGAAGATTTCGAAGAGCTCGACGCGAACTCCTTCGCTCAAATTGCCCACCTCAACCGACTCAAGAGCGATGTAGAGACCCGGGAAGAAGAGCTGAAGCGATTGCGCGCTGTCGAAAAGGCCAACAAAGGCAAACGAATCCGCGAAATTGCCGGGGCCGGAGACCGCCAGTACCTCACGGGATTGAAAGTTGGCGGCAAACACATCCTCATCGCGATGGATACCTCGGCCAGCATGCTGGACGACACCATCGTCAATGTTCTGCGGCGCCGGAACATGTCCGAAGAAAGAAAACGTCTCGCCCCCAAATGGCAGCGGGCAATACGCACCGTTGAATGGTTGAGTACCCAGATTCCCCTCGATGCAAACTTTCAGATATACGGTTTCAACGTGGAAGCCACCTCGTTCATCGCCGAGGAACAGGGTAACTGGATCCCGCTGGCCGAAGGACGTGAGCTGGAACAATCGCTGAACGTGATGCGCAAGCACATCCCGAACAAGGGTACCAGTCTCGAAAACCTGATTACCGCAATGAGCGAACTGACCCCATTGCCCGACAACGTTTACCTCATCATCGATTCATTACCCACACAAGGGACTAAAGCGCCACGAGCCGCGACGATCTCAGGGAAGGATCGGCTCAAACTCTTCGCCCAGGCACTCAGGCAACTACCGGCCAACGTGCCCGTGAACGTCATCATGTTTCCCATGGAGGGTGACCTCATGGCATCTGCCGCCTACTGGAATCTGGCGCGCACTACCGGCGGCTCGTTTCTCTCCCCGTCGAGGGATTGGCCGTGATTCGGAACCGCCGCGCCCTGGAGGAGTTCAGCGTTTCTTTCCTCGATGTGATCTGTTGTGGGTTCGGCGCCATCATCCTGCTGCTCATGATTACCAAAACCGTGGAACCGATACTTCTCGAGAAATCCAAGCTCGATCTGGACAGCCTGGTAGCGGACCGGGAGCTCGCCCTGTTCGAGATAAAAGGTCAGATAAACGAGCTGCGCCGACAGTTGACGGACGCGGACGCGCAACTCGACGAAAACCTCACCGAACTCCTCGCCCTCGAGCGGCAATTGACACTGATCCTCAGCCAGTTTGCCGCTACATCCGAACTCGCCGACGAAAATCTCCTGGAAAGTACGAAGCTCGCGACCGCCAAGCAGTCGCTCACCGATGAGATGCAGCGTCTTCTCGGGGTGGACTTCCGACGGACAACCAATCTGGTTGGCGGTATCGCCGTGGACAGCGAGTACATCATTTTCGTCATTGACACCTCGGGAAGCATGTTCAACGTCGCCTGGCCCCAGGTATTACGCAAGGTTGAGGAGACGCTGGCGATTTATCCCGGAGTCAAGGGTATTCAGGTGATGAACGACATGGGGGATTACATGTTTCCCCGTTATCAGGGCCAGTGGATCCCGGACTCGGACGCCCGGCGGCGATCCATTATGGAACGACTCGTAACCTGGAATCCGTTCAGCAACTCGAGCCCGGTGGAAGGCATTCAGCGCGCCATCGCAACCTTCTACTCGCCCGACAAGAACATCAGCATCTTCGTTTTCGGCGACGATTTTACCGGCAGATCCATAGAATCCGTCGTAGAGGAAGTTGACCGCCTGAACCGCGCAGACGACACAGGCCGCCGGCGAGTGCGAATTCACGCGATCGGATTCCCCGTTTATCTCGATCGTCCCTCCGGGCGCGTCTACCGCTTCGCAGCACTCATGCGGGAGTTAGCCTATCGTAACGACGGAACTTTTGTCGGTTTGTCCGAATTTGAGTAGGTTAATGGGGTCAAACATGTGACGATGGCGAGAATGAAATATTCGCTCTATGTTTGTATCGGCCTGCTGATGATCGCAACCTTGTCGGCCTGCGCGGGTGGTGCCAACGTAGTCGTACCAACTCAGTTTCCAGTCCCGCTGGTACGGA
>JAPUJX010000610.1 GCA_027295975.1 Gammaproteobacteria bacterium | reverse complement strand
CCGCTTCGATCGGTAAAGCCGTTGCCATTTCGAAGAACACGATGTAAGTGGGTGCGTTGTCGAGAAAACTCGACAGCAATCCTGTGGTCCAGAAAAACACGAGCGGTGAGTTCAATCCCATCTCACTTCCGCGCACACTGAGAATCTCGATCGGCACCTGGAGGCAGATGAAGATTCCCAAAAACAGTGCCGCGACTTCGAGGATCGCGTGGTACGTGAATCCGTTTCGGGCTCGCGCTGCCCCGTCCGACGTCGCTATGGACAGCAGCACGATTACCATCAGAATCGCTTCCCGCAGCAGCGGAGGCGCAATCCAGGGCGTCCCCGGCAGCGACTGGTCTGGAACAATGACGGCGACCGAAACGACAATCAGCCCTAACCAGAGAAAGTTTCTGGCGCCCTCGAGGCGCAGAGGCGTTGCCAGGCGCTCGTCTCGACGGAGATTGCGCGCGGGCTCCGCCCGGTAGAGCCGCCGCTCCCAGAGATAGTAAATCGCGATGATTGCCACGTTGACCCCGATCCAGTAAGGCCAAAGGCGCAGGGTCCAGGTAAAGGGAACTCCCCGCAGGTAGCCAAGGAAAAGGGGCGGATCACCGGTTGGCAGCAGCAACCCCCCACAGTTGCAGACCACGAAGATGAAGAATACGACCGTGTGCGACCTGTGGGTGCGCCCCTTGTTCGCCTGGAGAAGCGGGCGAATGAGGATCATCGCGGCGCCCGTGGTTCCGACGACGCTCGCCAGAAGCGCGCCGACACCGAGGAATGCGCAGTTTACCAAGGGGTGCGCGGCGAGGTTGCCGGAGACATGGATGCCACCGCTGACGACATACAGGCTGAACAGTAGGGCGATGAAGGGAAGATACTCGGCCAGCAAGGCGTTGCTGAGTACCGCCAGGACCGTGTTCAAACCCGGCAAGGAGCCGGGATGATGGGTAAATTCATTCGCAACGCCACCGGGATGCACCGTTAGGTAGTACACCAGGGTCGCCCCCGAAAGCGCCACCGCGACCAGAAACTGATACCGCGGGTGGTCCCACCATCTGGCCGTCGCCGGTGACAATGGCAGCAATGCGATCGAGAGCAGAAGGATGACGAACGGCGCCACTGCGGCTATGGGCGGAGTGTAGAGGCCGGCATCCCCCGCGGGGCTCACGACGGGCTCTCGAACCGATTCGCGGCCATCCGGCGCCGGCAGGAAGCCTATCGCCCATACCCCGACATAAAATGTCAGGGCGATCGCTATTAAAAATGCAAGTCGTCGTTCTGAGGGTCGCTCACCGGCTGAGAAGATTCCGGTCAACTGTCACTCGCTTCGTCGTTCGGCGAGTTACCTCCAACCTGATGCTTGCGCATCTGATCCTGAGAGGTCCGGCAACTCACTTCCAGAAGCGGGGTCCCGGTGCTGCTGCCATGGACGGGCGTGCTGTTCACATGCAAAGAATAACATCGAGCGGACGGTCACGTCTTCCCTGTCCGAGCGTCGACGGGTGCATGTGGATTCTCTCGCAGGCTATACGGGCAATTGTTCTTAGCCCGCGGGTTGGTGTCTCGAGATAGAAATACGGGCATAAGATTTCGCTCGGTCGTTCATTCAGACATCCTGTCTGAACGACCGGCGACCCTCGCCATCATCCTGATGTCGAGCCTTTATGGGGATCGACGGAATGTTATAAGCAAGCCCAAGAAGGACCCGCACCGTCAGACCGGTGCGGGTGGACAACGAGGCGGAGCCGAGGCGTTCAGAGTAAAGAAGATGATCGGATCAGGACGAAACTATGGAGCAACGTATTTTTAACTCAGCCAATAGCAGCCCTGCGGCATTCATTCCGCTGAAGAAACGGCGCGACCGGGTTAAAGATTATCGCGGTACCAGTGGATTGTGCGCCCGAGGCCATCCGTGAAGGTTACCGACGGAGTCCAGCCGAGACGGTCGCGAGCACGCGAGACCTCAGCCTGGGAATGGAGAATGTCGCCGGTTCGCGCCTGTTCGTACGTCGGTTCGACGTTGCTCCCCGTCAACACTTTGATCTGATCCAGAACTTGGCGGACCGTGATGCGGTCCCCGCAAGCGGCATTGAACACCTCGCCCGCCACCCCTTCCGCCACGGCGGCCTGAAGGTTCGCTTCAACAACGTTCGACACATACGTGAAATCGCGAGACTGGAGCCCGTCGCCGTAGATCACCGGACGTACACCTCGAATAACGGCTGGGATAAATTTCGCAAGCACACCGCTGTATTCGGAAGAGGCGTCCTGGCGCGGCCCGAAGACGTTGAATTATCGGAGCGAAACAGTTTCCAGACCAAAGGCCCGCCAAAACACCTGCATGTAGACCTCTCCGAAGTATTTCTGGGCACCATAGGGAGATATCGGACTGGCTGGCATATCTTCGGTTTTCGGCAGTGTGGGACTGTCACCGTAAACCGAAGACGACGAGGCGTAGACAACGCGCCGAACCCTGGCGTCACGGCAGGCCACCAACAGATTCATCGTTCCGTTCACGTTGGCTTGATGCGAGGTCAGCGGGTCCTCTACAGAGCGCGACACCGAGGGGATGGCCGCCTGATGGAAGACCGTATCCACATCAGCCAGATGGTCCACCAGACGAGGCTCGCTTGCGAGATCCACCTCTCGCACATCGATTCCAGACTCGAACCCCGTCAGGTTTTCCCGCTTGCCGGTCGAAAAGTTATCCAGGACGACAACCTGCTCGCCACGCCTCGACAGTGCTTCAACGATATGCGAACCGATGAAACCCGCTCCTCCGGTCACGACAAAGACAGGCAACGGAACTCCTCTCTATGGATGGCAATTTCCGTCGTGACCTAAGAGAAATGAGTCGAACCCTCTATTCCTTCCGCGAACACACAATTGTGGGCGAGCCCTTAGGACACGGCGCAGGTTTCCTGCAGATTGTCTGCGAGCGGGCAAGCTGTAAGCCGAATTCTGTACCCCGCCAGGGGCGGGGCGGCAATCATTCATCTGGATTCCGGCTTTCACCGGAACTCGAGCGGCCTACCCGGAAACTCGGACGGGCCATCCTCCTGCGCACCGAAGCGCGCTTCGTTTCCCTATTTGGCCTTGCTCCGTGCGGGGTTTGCCAAGCCGACCCGTCACCGGATCGCTGGTGCGCTCTTACCGCACCTTTTCACCCTTACCGGGGCGTAGCCCCGGCGGTATTTTTTCTGTGGCACTTTCCGTCCCTTTCGGGCCCCCGGATTACGGGGCACACCGCCCTGCGGAGTTCGGACTTTCCTCTCCCTTTCGGAAGCGATTGCCCGCTCACCCACTCGGCAGACACTTCCAATATAGAGACCAAACCGGACGGGGGCCATTCATTTCTCCAGACACCGCGTCAGGCATCCGATTGCAGTTTGTCCCACAAGCGTTCGAGTTCTTCCGGAAGTTCGGAGTGGAACGCCATCGGATTCTCGGTCACCGGATGAGGAAACTCCAGGTCGGAGGCGTGCAGAAAGTAACGATCCAACGTCCCATGCTGTCGCACGAAGACCTCATGCCTCTTCTTGGCGTATGTCGTGTCCCCAACCACGGGGTGACCGATCGCACTCAGATGGACTCGGATTTGATGTGTCCGTCCGGTACGGATCCGAACTTCGAGCAGTGAGAATCCACGTGAGCATCCCACAACTTGGTAATCGGAATGCGCAGTGCGGCCGCCATCGTGACGAACCGACATTCGGGTTCGCGAGCTCGGATGCCGGCCGATGCTGAGGTTGATTGTTCCCGAGTCGGCCCGGAGCCGGCCGTG
>JAPUJX010000061.1 GCA_027295975.1 Gammaproteobacteria bacterium | reverse complement strand
CATGGACATGGTCGCGTTACACCACGAACTCGCCCACCTCATCCGCTATCGTCCTAACGCGGAGGTTTTCCTGAATTGGTTGCCCGCGGCCGGTAAGCGGGGCCTGCTCGTCACCAACGCGCACCGTGACAGCCTGGAGGTGAAAAACGCCCGTTGCGACATAACAAGCATGTTGGAGGCGACAGTTTCGTGTCACGATTACGGTGCGCCCAAGGAAACCCCACGCTTCTGGGAGCGTCTGATGGAAGAACATCCCTATGACCCGTCGCGCACTCTGCTCATCGACGACAACACGAACGTCCTCGAAGCCGCATCGGCGTTCGGCATACATCACCTGGTCACCGTGAGCCAGCCCGATTCGAGAAGGCCGGCGAGGACCGAACTCGGCTATCCAGCGTTCAACGATTTCCGCGAGATTTTACCCGATGGCTGAACTCGAATCCGTGAGACTCGATCGCTGGCTGTGGGCGGCGAGATTCTTCAAGACTCGAGCCCAGGCGAAGCTCGCCATCGAGGGTGGCAGGGTGCTGTTGATGCAGGCCCGTACCAAATCGGCAAAAGAGATCGGCATCGGCCGGGAACTCACCATACGCCGCGGCAACATGACCCAGATCGTCACCGTCACGGGACTCGCCGTTCGCCGCGGCAGCGCCACTATCGCTCAGACACTTTATCGGGAAAGTGACGAAAGCATCGAGCTACGGGAACTGGATCGATCCAGACGAATGATGGAGCAGGCAGGACTCACGGTCCCCAGCACCCGGCCGACCAAACGAGATCGTCGCGAGCTGAAAAAACTGAAACATGGCAGTCAACCACGGGAGTAATCGGTTCCAGGGAGCTGCCAGCGCCGAAACACACAGATCCATTGGGTTTCCATGGTTTACAATCCCTTTCAAACCGGATATGCCAAGCCAGATTGCTCTGGCATAATTAACCTGTCTCTCTGGGAAGACATACCACGATGGCCGTCGATATCGACTACACCAAAAGAAAAACAAGCCACATCGATCTATCCGTACCCATACTTGCCGAGTTGTCGATACTGCGCGGTGAAGGTCAGCTCGCGAGCAACGGAGCAATCGTCGTTCAAACCGGCAAACGAACGGGCCGATCTCCCAAGGATCGGTACATTGTCGACGAGCCGTCCACCTCTGATTCCATAGACTGGGGGGCAATCAACCAGCCCGTAAGCCCGGAAGTTTTTGAAGCGTTGTGGGACCGGGTAAACCTCTATCTCGAAGATCAGGATTTCTTCCTGTCCAATCTCCACGTCGGCGCCGACTCGGAACACTATCTGCCGATAGAAGTCACCACCGAACTGGCCTGGCATACCCTGTTTGGCCGTGCCTTGTTCATAACCCCCGAGCACTACAACCCGCACAACAAAAGGCTCTGGCAAGTCGTCAACGCCCCGGGTTTCGCCTGCGTCCCCTCCCGTGATGGGACTGCCAGCGACGGGGCCGTGATGATCAACTTTGCCCAGCGCAAAGTGCTCCTCGCCGGAATGCTCTACGCCGGTGAGATGAAAAAATCGATGTTCTCCGTCCTCAATTTTCTATTGCCGGAAAAGGACGTCCTACCCATGCATTGTTCGGCCAATGCAAACGATGAGGGCGATGTCACCCTCTTTTTCGGTCTTTCCGGTACCGGCAAAACCACCCTGTCGGCAGATCCCGATCGGTTCCTGATCGGCGATGACGAGCACGGCTGGGGGAAAGGCAGTGTGTTCAACTTCGAGGGCGGCTGTTACGCCAAATGCATCGATTTGTCACAAGAAAACGAACCGGTAATCTGGAACGCGATCTCGTTCGGAGCAATAGTGGAAAACGTGATCATGGACCCGCAAAACCGGGTGCCGGATTATTCCGATTCGAGCCTTACCGAAAATACCCGGGCCTGTTACCCACGCGACAACATCGAAGCCAAGGTCCCCGAGAATTGCGGCGGCGAACCGAGCCAGGTCATCTTCCTTACCTGCGATGTCAGCGGTGTTCTACCGCCGGTGTCGATATTGTCCAAGGAAGCCGCGGCCTATCACTTTCTTTCCGGCTACACCGCCCAGGTAGGTTCCACCGAGGTGGGATCAACGGAAGCCTACAGTGCAACTTTCTCCACCTGTTTCGGGGCCGCCTTTTTCCCAAGACCGGCTGCGGTTTACGCCGACCTGCTGATCAGGCGGATCGAGGAATTCGGATCTCAGGTGTATCTGGTCAACACGGGATGGACCGGCGGCGGTTACGGGGTGGGCGAGCGTTTCGAGATCCCAACCACTCGTGCCATCATTCACGCGATTCAATCCGGGGCACTCAATGACGTCGAAACGAAACATCTGCCGGGCTTCAATCTAGACATCCCGACAGCCGTCCCCGGTGTAGACTCCGGCTTGCTGGACCCGCGCAATACCTGGAGCGATCAGGCGGCCTACGATGAAGCGGCGCACAACCTCATTGCTAAATTCAGGGAAAATTTCGACCGCTACGACGTCGATCAGGCGCTCGTCGACGCGGGCCCGTCCAATGAATTTTAGCTAACCCACTACCTCGCCGGGGAACCAGGACCAGTAATTTGGTTGATTTCGTAACGCGGATCTCGAAGGAGATCCTGACAGCCTTGAGATCCGATCTCTCCTCGGTCAGCGACGTCCAACGCGGCATCGAGAAGGAAAGTTTACGGGTGAGGGGCGATGGCGCGTTGTCTGTCCAGGCACATCCCGCGGCCCTGGGGTCCGCCCTGACGCATCCTCACATCACCACGGATTTCAGCGAAGCACAACTGGAACTGATTACCGACGTTCACGGTTCTCCGGAAGCCTGTATTACCCAGCTCGAGGAGGTGCACCGTTTTGTCTACCAAAACATCGGCGAAGAGCTACTGTGGACGACGAGCATGCCCTGCATCCTCGGTGCCGACGAGACGATTCCCGTAGGGCGTTACGGCAGCTCCAACATCGCTACCGCCAAAACGGTTTATCGGCTGGGCCTCGGCAATCGTTATGGTCGACTGATGCAGACCATCTCCGGCATTCATTACAACTTCTCGGTGCCGGAGGCGTTCTGGCGCGTGTTTGCCAGGTGCCGCGGCGCCAAACTCGACCAGGATTTTCGCACCGATTCTTATTTCGGGCTGATCCGTAACTTTCGCCACCATTCGTGGCTGCTTATTTATTTGTTCGGGGCATCTCCCGCTATCTGCAAGTCATTCGTAAAAAACACCGACCATCAACTGGATATGCTCGACGAGGGTTCTCTCTATCTGCCTCACGCAACCTCGTTGCGAATGGGCCGCCTCGGTTATCAGAGCGATGCACAAAGCAGTCTCCACATTTCTTACAACAGCCTGGCCCAGTATGCGCAATCCATGCACGAGGCTCTGACCAAACCCTTTCCAAGCTACGAGGCCAGCGGCGTACGAGTTGACGGCGAGTACCGTCAACTCACATCCACCCTGTTGCAGATCGAAAACGAGTTCTATGGCACCATCCGTCCGAAACGCCCAATCAGGACCGGAGAGAGGCCGCTCACCGCGTTACGCGATCGCGGCGTGGAATATGTGGAAGTTCGCTGCCTCGACTTGAATCCGTTTCTTCCGGTCGGGATCGATGAGACTCAGATTCGTTTCCTCGATCTATTTCTTCTGTATTGCCTGGTGGCGGACAGCCCCGAAGACAGCAAAGCCGAATCCGAGCGGATGGGTCGCAACCAACTGGCGATCGTTGCAAAAGGTCGAGACCCCTCCCTCGAGCTGGAATCGCCTTTCGAAAAAGTGGACAAGGGGCGTTGGGCCAACGAGATTCTCGCCGGATGCGAACCCCTGTCGGTGCTCCTGGATGAGGCCCACGACTCGCGGGACGGCAACCTCTATCGGCAGGCCCTGCAGGCGCAAAAAACCAAGGTTATCCATCCGGAGCAAACCCCCTCCGCACAGGTACTCGCCTCGATGGCCGAACATCAGGTTCCCTTCTTTCGATTCGCCATGAACCAGTCCCTCGCCCACAAGGCCTACTTCGATAGTCGAACCCTCGAGCCCGAAAAACTCGCACTTTTTGAAACCCTGTCGCGTCGGTCCATCGCAAGACAACGCGAGATAGAAGCCGCCGACACCGTCGATTTTCCAACGTTCCTGGAAAGTTATCTTGCCTTCGAGTGAACTTCCTCGCCCATTGTCTGATCGCAGAATCCGCATCCGAGAATCTCGAAACGGGGTTGATCGTTGGCGGTTTTCTCGGCGATTTCATCAAAGGGGGTGTGCCCGACGAGTTACCAACATGCCTCGCGATGGGAGTCCGCCTGCACCGGCGCATAGATGCTTACAGCAACCAGCACCCTTTGATTCGGATGAGTTGTCGCCGCTTTCCCAAGGAAATGCGGCGACTGGCCCCCATCTTCGTAGACGTGCTTGCCGATCATTGTCTGGCACGACACTGGTCTTCTTTCCACAACCAGCCAATAGAACGTTTCACCCAACGAACATACGAATTCATCGCAGGCGACATGGCCTGGTTGCCCGCCAGCGCGCTCCGCTTCTTCGGTTATATGCGTGATGAGGATCTGCTCGCGGGTTATCGAACCTGGACGGTGGTGGAACGTGCGCTTTTCTCCATTACCCGGCGCCTCAATCGCGAAGATCTGAACGAACGGCTGACCCTGGCCGCCCACGCCGAACTCCCTGGACTCTCCGAGGACTTCCTCGGCTACTTTCCCGATATGTTGGAACACGCGCGAGGTTGGCTCAACTCCGAACGGCAAAAGCCTCGAGGAGACTCTGATTAATTACTTCGGGTCTCGTAGTTGACGGGGGCGGACCGGCCAGTACCCTTCGTCTTCTCAGCTTCGCCTACTTTGAAAAAGGTGATAACCAATAAGATGAAAGCAGTTTTGTGTAAAACCTTCGGGCCACCGGAAAGCCTCGTTCTGGAGGAAGTTGCGGTACCTGCACCGGCTCCGGACGAAGTGCTGGTAAACGTCCACTCCAGTGCGCTCAACTTCCCCGATGTGCTCATGATAGAAGGCAAATACCAGAGCCAGCCACCGTTTCCTTTCTCCCCCGGAGGGGAAATCTCCGGCACCGTTGCCGCAATGGGAAAGGAGGTTACCCGCTTCCAGGTGGGCGAATCGGTATTGGCAAGCGTGGGTTACGGTGGATTTGCCGAGCAAATCACGGTCAAAGATCGGGTCCTTCGCGCCAAGCCCGAACGCATGACTTTCGAGCAGGCGGCGGGTATCAGCACCACCTACGGCACGTCCTATTACGCACTGAAACAAAGGGCATCACTTCAACCGGGTGAGAACCTGCTCGTGCTGGGAGCCGGTGGCGGGGTAGGTATTTCCGCCGTCGAGCTGGGCAAGGCGATGGGTGCCAGGGTGATAGCCGCGGCCAGCTCTTTCGAAAAACTACAGGCGGCGCGTGGGGCCGGTGCCGACGAACTCATAAATTACAGCGATGGTGAGCTCAAGGAAAAGGTCAAAGATCTGACCGGCGGCAAGGGAGCAGACGTAATCTACGACCCGGTGGGCGGAGCCCTGTTCGACCAGTGTATGCGTTGTATCAACTGGTATGGTCGGGTACTGGTCATCGGTTTTGCTGCCGGTGACATACCCAGGTTACCCATCAACCTCGTTCTGTTGAAGAGCTGCCAGGTCGTTGGGGTGTTTTTCGGGGCCTGGTCGGCTCGAAGTCGCGGTGAAGAAGCGGCAAATTTTCGGGAAATTCTCGAGCTCTTCGAACAAGGCAAGATCAATCCGCTCGTCGGAAACATCTATTCGTTAGCACAATACGCAGAGGCGTTACGCTGCCTCAGCGAACGCCAGGCCATCGGCAAAGTGGTTGTAAACATCCAATGAGTAACACTCTTATCAACAATTTGAACCGCGCAACGAGCGAATCCTGGGCTATCGCCATCGTGTTATTCACGGGCATCCTGCTGACCGGGGCGCTGGTCATGGAACATGCTTTCGGGATGGATCCCTGTCCGTTGTGCCTGATGCAGCGAATCTGGTTTTTCATCGCCGGTATCTGGGCGTACGCGAGCTTGTTGCACAACCCGCGTTGGGGCATCTACCCGCTGCTCTGCGTGATCTCGGCTACGATTGGCGGAGGCTTTTCCATAAATCAACTGAGGTTACAGAGCCTCCCGGCCGATCAGGTCCCGACCTGCGGTCCGGACATGGCTTATATGCTCGATGTTTTTCCCTTGAGCGAGATTCTGAAGGCCATGACCAGCGGTACCGGCGACTGTGCGGAAGTAGTAGCGGTGTTCGGTCTCCCCATCCCGGTCTGGGCGCTGCTCGGCTTTATCGCTATAGGCGTCCTCACGGTAATGCAATGGCGCGCCGGTAACTAACCCGGCGGCGGACCGCCGTTCTCGGCAAATTCGAGGCCAGGTCCAGCGTCCCCATGAACCCCATAGCTCATCAAATGTATAATTTTCCGTGCTAACTGCTTGTAAAAAAAAACAATCTTGCGCTAGTGCATTTCGAAAACGCAGTGGTATAGTTATCCACAGCTAAATCACAGCTTAGGCAGTGAACGAGACCGTGGGGGCGGTTTGGGAACTGGAAGGCACCCTGACGGTGAATATTGGCAATAGAGCTCTACTGAAAGGGCCATGCACAATGAAATCAAATGCGCGCCGGATATTGATCGTCAACGGCAAAGGGGGTTGCGGTAAAACCACCATCGCCACCAATTTAGCTGTTACTTATGCCAGCCTGGGACTCAACGTTTCCCTGGTGGACAACGATCCGCAAGCGTCCAGCACCTACTGGTGTGATCAACGGGATCCGGCTCTGCCGCCAATCTCCATCGTCGCGAGCCACCGCCGCGCCAACATGTATCAGACCCAGACCTTCCACAACCGAATTCCGCCCGAAACAGACCGCATCATCGTGGACGGCCATTCAAATGCCCGGGACCGGGATCTGGAGATGCTGCTCAAACAGAGTGACGTCATCCTCGTTCCCATGTTGCCTTCATCCATCGACATTCGAGCGGGAGGCAGGTTCATAGCCGAGCTTCTGGCGCACCGCGCGTATCGCAACGCCCCCCGGCCAGTCGGCGTGATCGCCAACAGGGTAAAACCAAATACCGAGACACATGCAAAACTCAAACACTTCCTGGGATGCCTCGATGTCCCATCTGTAGCGACCTTTTACGATTGCCCCGCCTATCTGGAAGCAGCCGAACTCGGCCAGGGTGTGGTGGATATGCACGACTGCCGCGCCGCCATCAAGGAAGCAGCTTCCTGGCTCGACCTGGTTCGCTGGATCGACGCCCAACCAAAAACCACAACCGTTACCGTACAGGATCTGCGTCAGCGGCCTCGTGCCGCACCGAGGCACGGTACGAGCAACCCTCGCGCAACCGCGTAACTCTTTTCCAGAAATCGGTTCAGTTCGCCGCGCGCGGGCTTTTGTTTCAGCCGCCGCGGGCGCTGCCACCCTCCGCGGGCGCTCCACCCGATATGCGAGTATCGTGCACTTAGTCCGGCTTCAAAACGAACTCCGTTGCAACCGCATCCCTGGGGGATTGGCTTTAACATTCGAAGAATTACCCGCATCTCATGTTGCAACTCATAGACATCTCCTTGAAACGCGGCGAGCGAACACTGTTCGAAAGCCTTTCCTGCACTGTTCACCCTGGACAGAAAGCTTCCCTTACCGGTCGCAACGGATCTGGCAAATCCACGTTATTTGAACTGATTCTGGGACGTTTACACCCGGAGGAAGGCGACCTGTTGAAACCGGCAGGCTGGCGTGTGGCCCACATGGCACAACAGGTAGTCGTCAGCGACCGTTGCGCCCTGGACTACGCGCTCGACGGCCACAAACCATTGCGCCGTGTGCAGGCCAAGCTCGATCGGGCTGAGCGCAACGGAGACGACCTGGAACTCGCCCATCTGCATACCGAGTATGCCGACGTCGGCGGCTACGAAGCCGAAGCCCGAGCAGGAGAGATCCTTCACGGCCTGGGGTTTACCGGCGAAGATTTCCAACAACCTTTCCGGGATTTCTCCGGTGGCTGGAGGATTCGCCTGAACCTTGCCCAGGCCTTGATGAGTCCCTGTGATCTGTTGCTGTTGGATGAACCAACAAACCATCTGGATCTGGACACCACCCTCTGGCTCGAGTCCTGGCTGCAACGATTCAACGGAACAATGTTGATCATCGCCCACGATCGTGACTTCCTCGACGCGGTGACCGACCACACGCTGCATATCGATCACGGTCGCATCGACGCCTATCGCGGCAACTACTCGTCGTTCGAGCGACAACGTGCTGACGCCCTTGCACACCAACAGACCGCCTACGGGAAGCAGCAAATTCAGATCAAACACATGGAGGAGTTCATCAACCGTTTCAGAGCCAAGGCAAGCAAAGCCAGGCAGGCCCAGAGCCGGTTGCGCGCCCTCGAGCGGATGACGGTGGTTGCTCCCGTACATGCCGAATCACCTTACCGATTCAGCTTCGCAAACCCGGACAAAATATCCCATCCGCTCATCAGCCTGCACAACGTGGCGATCGGTTACGGTGATCAACCCGTGTTGAGCGGTATCAATGACGTTATTCTGCCGGGCGCCAGAATTGGCGTACTGGGCGCTAACGGGGCCGGGAAGAGCACGTTACTGAGATGCCTGGTCGGTGAGCTCCCCCCCATCGAGGGTGATCTTGTTTTCGGGCAGCATGCCAGGGTGGGGTATTTCGCCCAACACCAACTGGAAACTCTCGACGCGCAATCTTCACCTTTGCAGTTACTCACGGATGCCAGGGCACACGCCCGTGAACAATGGTGTCGAAACTATCTGGGCAGCTGGGGATTCGGCGCCGGCATGGTCGAGCAGACGGTAGAAACCCTTTCCGGCGGGGAAAAAGCACGCCTGGTCCTGGCGCTGATCGCGTTGACCCAACCCGCACTTCTGATTCTGGACGAACCCTCCAACCATCTGGATCTCGAGATGCGCGAGGCGCTGGTAATGGCATTGCAGGATTACCGCGGTGCTCTGATCCTGGTAACCCACGATCGCAGTCTTCTCCATCGGACAGTGGATGATCTCTGGCTCGTCGATTCAGGGAAGCTGGAAAAATTCACCGGTGGCCTCGACGACTACACCGCCCTGCGCAGACCCACGGCGCCAAGATCCGTCACCCATTTGAGGCGGGCACAACGCAAGGCCGCGGCAGAACACCGTCAGCGGGTTCTGCCGTTACGGAACACCATCAGGAAGCTTGAAGCGAAGCTGGATAAGCTCCTCGCCGAATTGCAGAGCGCGGAAGCACGGCTGGCGGATCCGGAAATTTATCACAACCTGCCGGCGGATGAGTTGGCCGAACTACTCGCCAACGCTGGAAAGCTGAGGCAAAAAAAGGACAACGCCGAGCAAGCCTGGCTGATGGTGTCCGAAGAACTCGAACAGCTCAACTAGACCTGTCGGCGCGTCCAAGGGGGTAACAACAGCACCTGACTGGCGCTGTTACCACATGATCCGTTCACTCGTCGGTATCGACGATGATCCGTACATCCACATCGTCCTGACCGTGCCGCTCAATCCTGATGACCCGCTTTTGCGGACCGTGCCCCACATTGAGGTAACGCACTCGTGGGAACTCGTTCGCGGCAATCTCGATTGTTCGTATGCGTTTTTTACGCCGCACCTTGGCCTCGACCTCACCTTCCGCCTCACCAAGCGCCTGGTAGGCTTTCGCCACGGTCGTCACTTCCTCACCCGCAACTTCAAGTAGGATGTCTCCCGCCTCGAGTTCGCTCTCGTCGGAAGAACTCACGACCAACACGCCCCCGTCAACCCCGAAATACGCACCGAGGCCCTCGTTCACATCGACCAGATGCGCCCTGTCGCCACCAATGGCGATGGTCCGGTGGCCGTTGTGAATTTCCACGTGCAGCCCATCGAGATTCTCGAGCACCGACAAAGCCGTAACATGACCCAGCTGGGTAAAATCGACCAGCCCACTCAGATTGTTACTCAGCTCCTCGAGTTCGATATCCAGACCCTCCAACCCATGCAACATTTTCGTCACGTGCGCCCGACGCTGCTGAGTGACGACGTCGGCCAGGAAGGCCGTCTCGTCTCGAACATACTCCAGTTGCACGGTGTCGCCGGCATTGACGGTTCCCAGTACTCTGCTGAGCCGCTTGATGGGACTCGCACCTTCGCCGTCAAGACGTTCGCCGTTGATTGCGATCAACCGGTCACCCGCCTCCAGCCCTGCTTCGACCGCTCCGCCATCGGGAGTAACCCCGGCGAGCAACAGGCCGTCGGAATTACCGGAACCCGTCAGTAATACGCCGAGGACCGGCTTGTTGCGGCGGTCGCCATGTTCCTTCATGTATGCTTCGCGACTGACTTCAGCGAGCCGCTGCGCGGCTTCATCCAACCGGTCGCGAGCCTCGTCCATGCGGGCTTCGATATCGGCTTCCCGCAGAACAATCTGTGCTTCGGCCAACGCAATTTCCGCTTCGTGGCGGGCAACCTGTGCTTCCTGTCTCGCCAGTTCCAGCTCCCGCTCACCCAACTCGGACGCGGTCACATTGGCGGCAGCCGCCACCCAACTCATCGCCAGAATCAAAAATAACTTTTTCATCAAACCTCCTGATCTTCGAACCACCCGACAAAGGGTCGTTCGTAACTAATACAATGCCGTGCGCGACGCCGGTTTTTGTCTACGCTGGACTTCAACCAGTGATTCCAGGAGTTGCACCCGCTGACGCCACAATCGCTCCCGCTCCAGTGCGCTGGGTAATCGATCTTCATAGTCGGAGTTCAGCTCCGAATCCACGTCGGCAATTCGATACAGCAATGCTTGCTGACTCGAATTCCAGGCGTATTGTGCAGCCGCTGCGCCGCGTCCGGCCTGGGGATAGAAAACCTGGGATTCGAGTTGTTGAGAGCGCAACACCAGGTCAGCCAGGGGCGCGGTCGGTAATCCCGCCACCCCGCCGTCCCCGGGGTTCCACCATAAGATGCCGAGTGCGGCAGCGAAGAACACCGTTGCCGCGGTTGCGACATTCGCCCACGGATAACTCGGTTTTGACTGCCGTTGCCGCGCCAGGTTCACGCTTCCCGCGAGGCTTCCATCGATGTCCCGCCAGATATCGTCCGCGGGCTCAACACCCGGCAACTCCATTAAGGCGTGTTTAATCTCTCTAAGCGCCCGCAAACGGACACGACTTTCAGGATCCGCTTCGATCTCGGCCGACAGCCGAGGATCCATGTTCTCGCCGTCACGATGTGTGAGCAGATCTGATAGTGGAATCCTCGACGTCATCCCGCAATCCTCCGTAAAGCAACATCAGCTTCTGATAACCCCTTGCCAGCTGCGATTTGGAATAACTGGCAGTGCGTCCCAGGAGCGCGCCGATCTCCTTGTGGGTATACCCTTCAACGTCGTGCAGCCATATCACCATCCGGGTCTCCGCCACGAGGCTACCGAGCGCTCGCTCGATGTCCTGCAGACCCTCGAGCCGATCCGAGCCGTTGGTGACGTCCACGTCCTCCACCAGTTCCACGGTGACCCGGCGTTTGTGCCAGGGCGTGCGTAACCTCATGAGGCAGTGGTTTACGGCCACTTTGCGCACCCAGCCTAAAACCGCATCGGGATTCTTCAACGTGCCTGCTTTCTCGATCAATTCGACGAACGTGTCCTGCACAACTTCCTCGGCAATCCCCTTATCCTGGAGGATGCGCATGGCCATACCCATCACGGCCGGTGCCAGGGTGCGATAGGCAATCGCCTGGGCACGACGGTCGCCGCGCTTCAGTCCGCGAGCAACACCCGAATCCAGCTGAAGATCTGCAAATCTGGCCATTACAGATAAGATGCGTCAGGGTGAAAAAAGGTTGCAGTGGCTAATAACATGTTGTCCCGTCCCGCCCCGAAAGCGTCCATGTGGGGATTATCGCCACCTCCTGCACCGGCACAGGGGATCGGTTATGCGGCTGGACGTTCGAATATCGAGGGACGTACTTTGTCTTCCTCGGCTATCCGCCGGCCCAACGCCACGTAGGTCGGAATGTCTTGATCAACCGGTGTTTTCATCCGAACCTTGCGGGCCATCGCCGCTTCCAGATAGGGAGCAAGCTCGTTCATTTTCCGCTCCTCGCGCTCTCCCTCACGCTCTTTGAACTCGGGCATGACCTCGGCGGCAAAAATCTCCAGGGATTCGCATATGTGTTCGTGTTTGTTCATTCCAGCCTGCTGAATGAAGGTCACCTGATCGACGCCACACTTCTCGAATTTCAGCAGATGTTCGCGCAGATCGCCGGGAGTCCCTATCCCGCCGCGACCGCCGGTGAGCGCTTCACCAGCGTTGCCAATCTGCTGTTTCACGGTAGGCATGTGTACCGTCTGAAACTCGTTCCAGAGGTTGGTACGTCCAGGCTTGTGTTCGCCAAACGCATACAGGCTGCCGAGCGCAAAACCGAAGAACTCGAATCCCTCGAGCCCACGCTTGATGGCGGTTTCGCGATCCTGGTGACAGGAGAAACTCGACACCATGCAGATGTTCGGGTTGATGGCGTGACCAATCGGCACACACTCCTCGCTCTTGATGATGTGGTAATACTCGTCTACCCAATTCTGGGCCTCCATGGGGTCCACGAACGCAAAGGTGAGGGCGCCAATACCCAGCCGCGCCGCCATGCGAATGGTTTCCCGTTGAGAGCAGGCAACCCAGACCGGCGGGTGCGGGCGCTGCACCGGCTTCGGGACGACGTTCCGGCAGGGCATGTCGAAGTGCTGGCCCCGGTAACCGGGGTAAGGATCCATGGCGAGCATGTTGCAAATCTGCTCCGTCGC
>JAPUJX010000609.1 GCA_027295975.1 Gammaproteobacteria bacterium | reverse complement strand
CGAAGTCCACGGGAGGGTGGCACGGGATGATCGGGCTGTTCGGCCAGTCCGTCTTCGGCCGTCTCGGCGGGTACGACGACGTGAACGATGCCGACCGTTTGGTCGCGACCCCGCCATGCGCTGAATTGTCGGTGGTCATGCGATCAAAGACCGGGCAGCAGCCACCAGCCAGATGGGAAGCTTCGAGACGGAGCTACTGGCCACCGACGAGAACCTTGAAGCCTTGGCCGAGGATGTTACCAACCGTATCTCCCATCACGCTTTTTCGGTTAGTTCCTGGAAAATTGCATAGTCCCGGATATAATCGTTCGCACAATAAGGTTGTGAGGCTAGGACCAAAAGCACAGCATCTTCGGTAAATTTGTACTGGATGCCCCAGATCATCGGTGGGATGTACACTCCCGTAACGGGAGTGTCCAGACGCACCTCCCGTGACGATTTACCGTCATCTAGGACAATGCTCAAACTGCCCCGCATCGCAATCAGGAACTGTTCGCATTCGCGGTGTGCATGCTCGCCGCGGACATCACTACTTGGCACGTCATACACCATGAACAGCCGCGCCGGGACAAACGGCAAATCGTCATGAAACTCTGCCACGGTCAGACTACCACGCAGATCACGGATAAATTTAAGACGATAGATAGCCGCATTCCCAATGCCCACGGATGAACGGTTGTTGTCACCACTGACCGTGCCAGTGGGGAACATGTCCGCGAATGTCTCTGAAGACTGTTCCACAGGCGTGTCGACGTAGCCAGAGATAACTGCCGGGTTACCGGATATTATGGCCTTTGGCGGTACGTCGTGGGTCACAACTGCGCCTGCGCCGACCATGGCCCTCGCTCCGATGCGGATGCCGGGCAGTATGGTCGCGTTCGCTCCGATCGACGCTCCTTGTTCAACCACTGTGTGCAAAAACCGCTCCGGATATTGCTTGGACCGCGGAAATTTGTCGTTGGTGAAAGTCGCGTTTGGTCCCACAAACACATCGTTCTCTAACCGAACACCATCCCAAAGTTGCACCCCGGATTTGACAGTGACGCGATTTCCTATAATCACATCATTTTCGACAAATACGTGATCGCAGATGTTGCAGTCCACACCGACCGCAGCGCCGGGCAGAATATGTACAAACGCCCATACGCGGGTGCCAGCGCCGATTCGATCGCTCTCGCAGATTGCCTGGGGGTGAATAAAACACTCGTCCATTCGCTACTCCTTGGGGGTGAAAACCGTCTGGTTCGCTATTACCGCCTGCGGCCGATGTTTGGTGTTTTCCGCCACCCGCCACAGGTAGGCGCCAATAATCCCTTGGGACAACAGCATCAGGAAACCAACAAAAAAGACTCCCAGCATGATCGGCGTGTAGCCGGGGACGGAGATCAATTTAAAAAACCAAGCCCAGAAGACAAGCGCACCAATGCCCGCCGAAGCGATGCAGCCGATGATCCCAACCCATAACAAGACCCTGATCGGAAAGTCGGAAAATGACAGGATGCTGTCGAGCATGTACTGGAACCGTCGGGAAAAGCTCCAGGCACTCTTTCCCTCTATGCGCTGACGGCGGTCGTAGGGAATGAACGTGCGCCGGAAACCGACCCAGAAAAGCTGAGCCATCAGGGAGCTGCCCTGCTCCTGGATGCGGAGGATCGTCTCACGCACCTTTGCATTGCAACCGAAGACATCTACCCCACCGGTCGGAATATCGGAGATCACCAATTTTCGGAAAATGAACCAAAACAGGTTTGATACCCACCGGGTGATCAAGTGATCTGAGCGGGCCTTGCGCTGGCCGAAAACGATGTCGGCCTCATCATTCTCCAGGAGCCGGTAGAACTCTTCAACAAGTTCAGGCGGCTCCTGCAGGTCCGCTGCCATCACCGCAAAATACTGGCCCCGAGCCGCCTCGAGCCCGCAACGGATAGCGGAAAATGATCCGAAGTTTCGCGACAGAGTAATTAGCTGCGAATGGAATGGCATCGTCGGCAAATTATCGGCCAGCAGCCCGTAGGAATTGTCCGGCGATCCATCCACCACGAATATGATCTCACTACCCTCACCCGTTCGGCTAGAAAGGGTTGCCACGGCATCCAGAAGACTGGGAATATTGGGCTCGTTCAGGTAGACGGGGATTATCAGCGATCTGACTATTCCGTCAGCGGGCGGTGTGTGGTTTTCCATGATATCAGAGTCCAAATGCATCAACCCACCAACCGGGAAAGCGTCTCACAGATGGTGTCGCGCTCTCCATCGGACAGTTCACTATAACACGGCAACGAAAACACCCGTTTGACCAATTCACGGCTGCGTACAAGACGGTGGGTAATATGCGTGATTTTTTTCATAATTTGTTGGTCCGGATCCAGGATCGGATAGTGAATATCGGTTTGAATCCCGACCTCTTCCAGGCGTTCCCGAATGTGATCCCGGTCATCGCTGAGCGCAACGCAAAGATGGCCGACAAAGGCACCATCCGTCCGGCTCAGAATGGTCAACTTGCCCTCGGCCGCCTCCCGGTACGCCTCGACGATTTCGACACGGCGCTTGTTAAACCGATCCAGGTGCCGAAGCTTGACCCGGAGCACCGCCGCCTGGATTTCGTCCAAGCGGCTGTTGCGGCCAAACGGTGTTTCACTTCGGTACTTACAGACCCACCCGTACTGTTTTAGTTGCCGGATTTTATTCGCATACTCCCCGTCGTTACATAGGAGCGCCCCGCCATCACCTAAGGCGCCCAGGTTCTTGGTCGGGTAAAAGCTGAACGCTGCCAGATCGCCGAACGAGCCGACACGTCTGCCATGCAGAATAGCACCATGCGCCTGGGCACAATCCTCGATAATCGGGACGCTGCTCCTTCCGGCGGCCTCAAGCAGTCGGCGGAGACGCGGTACGTCGACGGCAAACCCATACAGATGGGTGACGACTATGCAGGCGGTACGTTCTGTCATCGCGGCGACGGCCGCCTCCAGGTCCATCTGTAGGAATTTAGGATCGATGTCCACGTATACCGGCGTCGCACCTACGAGGTTACAGGCGTACGTCGTATACCCCCCGGCGTTGGCCGCCGTTATGACTTCCGAACCGGGGCGGCATCGGGTCCCGCGAAGGGCAAGTTCAAGGGCGTCGGTGCCGCTAGCCAATGTTACACAGTGCGCCACACCACAAAATGCCGCAAATTCCTGTTCGAAGGTTGCAGTCTCTTCGCCAAGCAGATACCAGCCGCTCTCCAATACCGACGCGATCGCGCGGTCGATCTCGCCCTTCAAGATCTGATATTGGCGGCCTGGCGCGTTGAATGGAATATTCATGTGAGGCGGTGTCAGTCAGTAAATTTGGTGCGAAATCATACCTACCGTAAAGTGCGCCCCGTTGTCTAGACCATCATGCGGCCTGTTCAAGATAAATTCTGTCTCCTGAT
>JAPUJX010000608.1 GCA_027295975.1 Gammaproteobacteria bacterium | reverse complement strand
TGCTACGACGATGCGACTAGCGAAGACATGGCAGAGATGCGCGCGATTACCCGTACTGCGCTTGAAGCCGGTGCGCTCGGGTTCTCGACCTCGCGGTTTTACGGGCACGTTGACAAGGCCGGCAAGCTGATTCCCGGTACCCGCGCATCGGCGGAAGAGATGACCACCATTGCCAGCGCTTTTTCGGGGTTGTCCTATGGAACAATGGAGTTTGTCTCGGACGGTCTGAACGATCCGGAAGAGTTGGCGTGGATCGAACGCATTGCCCGCACCACCGGCTGTACGGTGACGCCGTTGGTTACCGCGGGCGCGGCGCCCATATGGGCCCTGGCGGAGAAACTCCATGCGGAAGGGTTCAACCTGAGGCCTCAGGTAGGTGCGCGTCCGGCCTCCATTCTGATGATGCTGGATGGCACAATTAACCCCATGCGGCAGTTCCCGGCCTATCGGGAAATTCACGAGTTACCTCTTGGGGAACGTCAGGCTCGCCTGAAAGATCCCGTGTTCCGGCAGCGCGTTCTCACCGAAGAACCGGTGTTGCCCCGCAACAGGGATGCGATGCGTTTCATGACGGATTACGAATACATGTACGTCATGGACGATGCCCTCACCTACGAACCCGGTCCCGACGATACCGTCGCTGCCGTGGCACATCGGCGTGGTGTCGACCCTCGTGAGGTGATGATGGATATTCTTGCCGAAGGTGCGCCTTTGCTCATCCTGTTTGGCAGGTACGAAGGTGACCTGGAGGGGCAACGCAAGGTCATCGAACATCCGCAGAGCGTGTTCGGGCTGTCCGATGGCGGCGCTCACTGCGGCGTGCTGGTGGATGCGAGCGTACCAACCTACATGTTGAGTTATTTCACCCGCGATAGACAAAGGGGCCCACGGATGTCGCTGGAGTTCGTCGTGCACAAACTCACCCGGAATTCCGCGGAAGTATACGGTTTGCGCGACCGCGGCGTGATCGCTCCCGGATACACGGCCGATTTTAATCTCATCGACTATGATGGGTTGAAACTACATCCACCGAAGATGGTTTATGACCTGCCGGCAGGAGGTAAACGTCTGGTGCAGACGGCACAGGGGTACCGCATGACCATCAAATCGGGTGAAGTGACCTATGAATGTGGCGAGCACACCGGTTTGATGCCGGGTCGGCTGGTTCGAGGTTGTCAGAGCGCCCCGGCGTAAAAAAGGCCTCGAATCAGAACAAGAAACTCTCGGATTCCATCCCGAGCAGTACTCGGCCCACCGCCTCGGTGTACTGAGGTGAAACCATGATGTGCTGCCGCACCACCAGCACGTCCCGCATGCTGCGTTCCAGTGGGCTCGTCAGGAAGTTGGCGCTGGCCCCGGCTGCCGAATACAACATCTCGACCGCTTTGACCGATTCGTTGGCGGCGCCGGAACAACTCAGTTGCACAATGGCTTTCTGTCTGTCGGTTGGCTTGTTGCCATTTTCTATCGTCTCCCATAGGTCTGAAACAGAATCGAAGACATAACTTCTAGCGGAACCAATCAGTCTCTCTGCCTCGGCAACGGCTCGTTGCGCGTCTACTCTGTTGCGCAACAAACTACTCGAGCCGCGCGGCTTCTTCTCACTGCTCAGCCGAATGAACTGATTGATGGCGGCTCTTGCGATCCCGGTCGCCACACCGACCTTGTTGTAAGCCAGGCGGCTATAGATGGGCAGGCGGTAGAGGGTGCCCGATTCAACCGGTATCTGTCGCTGCACCTGGCTGATGTACTCGTTCGAAACGAACACGTCCCGTATGCGGACATCGTGGCTGCCCGACCCACGCAAGCCTGATACATGCCAGGTATCCAGAATTTCAATTTGCGCAACCGGGACCATGGATTCGCAAAACACAAACCCGCGATCGTCTTTGAGACGTTCACCGTCCTTATGGACGATGCTCTGGCTCCAGAAAAACTTGGCGTTGTGCACTCCGCTTGCAAACGGCCATTGCCCACTGATCCGGTATCCGCCATCGCAGGGGGTTGCCTGCCCTAGGGGATTGAGGGTTCCGGCAATAACCAGCTCGGGATCTGCGTAGAGTTTTTCTGTTACGGACCTGCTGAAGGTACCGCCGAGAATACCCATGGTTTCAATGCCGATCATCAGGTTCCAACCGGTAGAGCCGTGAATTTCGGAAACCGCTTCGATGGTTTTGATCTGGGTTATCGGATGAGCCTCGGCACCGTCGAGACTTCGCGGGACGGCAACGCGGTATAGTCCGGCCAACGCCATGGCCCGGGCTACCTCGTTGCTGAGGTGCCGTTGTTCTTCCGCCTCATCGGCATGAGCTTCAATGACCGGTTTGACCGTTGCGATCTGCCGTTCTATCTCAGTAAATTCTGCCGAGCTTGTGTTCACAACAATATCGCCATTGTAATACCGACCGCCGTGGTGACTGCCGATTGGCTGCCGCTGTCAATCGTCGCCTACGCGTTTGAACTCGGGCAGCCGTTTTTCCATGAACGAACTCACACCCTCCTTGAAATCTTCGCGTTTCAGCGATTCGGCCATCCAGGTATTGGACTCGGCCATGGCTTCGCCCAATTCCATGTTGAGGTGGCGATAAACCTGCGCCTTGATCACCTTGATGGAAGTAGGGGAGACGGCGCTCGCAAGTTGTTTGATGTAGTCGATGGCGGTTTGTAACGACTCGCCCTGTTCTACCAGACGCTCCGCCAACCCGAGTTCCTTCGCTTCCTCGCCGGTGAACTTACGCGCGCTCCACAACAGATCCAGTGCGCGTCCCGTTCCAATCAGCCGCGGCAACACCCAGCTCGAACCGTGTTCGGCGATGAGTCCCCGTTGCGAGAATGCCGTTGTGAACTTTGCCTGACGCTCGACAATCCGCATATCGGCCAGACACGCATAACAAAATCCAAGCCCGGCGCAGGGTCCGTTGATTGCCGCAATCAGTGGCTTCTGAAGGGCCATCATGTAGGAGTAGGTAATTTCGAAGTTCGGGCCCATGTCCGGATTCCCGGGGCTCGCTTCCAGGTCGGAGAGATCCTCGGCTTCGCCACGCTCACCCGAGGCGGTCGCATTCAATCCTGCCATGTCCGCGCCTGCGCAGAATCCGCGTCCTGCGCCGGTCAGCACCATACCCACAACTGCCGTGTCTTTTTCCGCCGCGGCGAACGCATGGCGCATCTCCGCCATCATGCGCCCGGTGAGCGCGTTGAGCGCCTCGGGCCGGTTCATCGTGATTATTGCGACCGGATCTTGTACTTCATAAAGAATATCCTGATACATGCCTTCTCTCCCGTGTTGATATCCCTATGAGAGCGCAAACTGCCGTGTAAGACCAGCGCGTTGTTTGGTCGTATGCCTGATCAGCCCCCGCCATTGGCAGGAGAGGGTAAGCGGGATAGGCTCTTGGGAGTGACGAAAACGAGGGGACAACCATGACCATACAACTGCGCCAGATCTGCCTGGTTGCTCGCGAGCTTGAGCCCGTGATCGACGATCTCACCAACGTGTTGGGGATCAACACCTGTTTCGTAGACCCGGGGGTCGGCAAGTTTGGTCTCGAAAACACGCTGATGCCCATCGGCCGCAACTTTCTCGAAGTAGTTGCGCCCATCGAAGAAAACACCGCTGGAGGCCGGTATCTGGACCGACGCGGCGGCGATGGTGGTTACATGGTCATCACCCAGCTCGATACCCTCGAGAATCAACGCACCGTGCGCCAGCGTGCGCTCGACAATGGCGTGCGAATCGCAAACGAAGCCGAGCGCAACGGCTGGCATCTGTGCCAACTCCATCCCGGAGACATGATCGCCTCGTTCCTCGAGATCGAGTACGACAAGTTCGAAGACTTCGACGGCAACTGGATGCCGGTGGGTGGTACGGGCTGGGAAGACAAGGTAAAACAGGACGTAACGGTCGACTACCTCGGCGTGGAACTACAGAGTTCCGACCCGGTGACCCTCGCCGAACTCTGGGGAAAGGTTGCGGGTTTACCCGTTGCACGCGAGGGTGCTGAGTTATCCATGCGCCTGAACAATGCCACCATCCGGTTCGTGGAAGCCGCGGACGGGCGTGGCGCTGGTCTTGGCGGGCTCGATGTTGCGGTGAAAAACCGCGATCACATCCTGGCCGCGGCGCGGGAGCGAGGGTGTTACGTGAACGATGACCGTGTTGATCTCTGCGGCACGCGTTTTAATCTGCACCAAGGGTAAAAAAGGTTCCCCTTTTTTACTTTCAGTACCGCTCGATGGTGTTTTCGAACACAAAACCACTTTTAGCCATCAACAGGCGGTGACGGTGTCCCTCGATGTCCGCATCCCAGTCCTGGTAACCGGCATCACCGTGCCACATTGCCACGCGGCTACCGTCGGCGGCTTTTACCACCCTCGTTGCGTAAACCTTGGTCTCGTTGTCTCTGAAATGTTGCAACATGGCGCTGGCGGGCCGATATAGGGACAGGTGATATAAGGTCACCCAGGTAGGTGGGACGATGTCGATTTCGCGGGCGTTGTGACGAGCGAGCGCATCGGCGGGTCGAATCCAGGTGTGGTCGTCGATTTCTCCGTCGTCGATTTTTACCTCGTGCGTTTCGCGCAGATGTGCCGCAAAAAACCAGGTAGCAAAACGTTTTTGCGGTCCTGGCGGCGGCGTCCAATGCGCAAACCAGACGAAATCGTCGGGGCTGAGTTCAAGGCTCGCTTCTTCGGCGGCCTCACGTACCGCCGCCGTGCGGGCTGCCGCCTGCATGTCCCCATCGGCTGGGAAATCTTCCGGATCGATCTTTCCGCCCGGAAAAACCCACATGCCGCCAAAGGTGATTTTCGAGTTCTTGCGCAACATTAAAACCTCGGGGCCGTCGGCGCCGTCACGCAGCAGCACCACGGTCGCAGCCGGGATGGGCGGCGAAACACCTTCCTCAGCCTCGTGTCGGGATTCGATTTTTCCGTAGATATCGTTGTGATGCCGGGTCTTTCTGTCGTCGGCCAAGTGGGTGAGTTCCTGGCAAAAAGGACGGCATGCTAGCAGGTCTCGGCAGGGCTTGGCAGATCTACTTCTTCGATGCCTTCAAGGCCCAGGCTCCGAGCAGCAGAACCGTTATGCCACTGGCGACGATGGCGGCGGTTGTGATGATGGCTTTCGCGCCGACGCCATCGAGGTATGCCAGGCCAAAACCGATACCGACACAGGTAATGATCCAGAGGCTGAGACCATACGGGGATTTATTCATCGGGGGTTTTCGGTCTTCGGCGCAACATCCGCGCCAGCAGTTTTCCCAGGGTCATGCCGATCACCGCTGCGCCGATCAACATGCCGGTCCGGGTGGAGTAGAAGCTGACGACCGCCGTACCCAGACACGCAAAACCCAACATGTAGGCGGCCTCACGGAGGTCGGTTCTCATAAAGCTGGTTTGGCTGTCGTTCATGGTCTTCTCCCGGTCCCATGGGGTCAAACGGGGAAGTGGGGTCCCGGGGGACCCCACTTTTGATCGTGTCCCGGTTACATCGAGTCCACGTACACGGCAGCCGAGAAGGTGCTCAAGATCAGTCCGATGGAACTCAGTGCCCAGGTTGCAGGACCACTGAATCCGGCCACATGACCGGCAAAGGATATTGCGACGGCGATGAGGGGTAAGATACCCCCACTGACCTCTTCCATTTCTTGTTCGTTGAGTTCACGCATTTTGCGTCTCCAGATGTTTTGGGATCCCGACGCTTACACCTGCGGTCCACCTCGTCAACGTTTGAACCTCGATCTCCAAGGTATCTTCAGTTTGCGATATCAATGTGATGTCAGCAGATAGCCGGGGATGGCAAACAGACCGTTTGTCGTTGGTTTCGGCGTAGGCAAACGCTGGCGAAGAACTGCCGGTTTTGCGCGACGACACTACTAGCCACACGTCGAAAATCATGCTGACGATTGAAGCCCGCTCACCCCCAACGCGGTGTTACAGGCGCCAATCGCTCAGACAGTTATCCCAATTTCCGGACATCAAGCCAAGTCGAGTTGCCGGGCGGTATCTTCGATAAAGGCGCGAATACCGTCCAGAGGGTCTCCGCTGCCGCTCGCCGGTCTTGGCAATAAGATCAGTCTCGAGACGCCGAGATCTTCAAACCGTTTCACCCGATCGGCATCGATGGCGCCTCGCGGGGTGATCGATATCTCGAGGTCGTCGAATTTGCTGGCCTGATCGGCGGCACGCGCCGCTTCCCGCAGACCTTCGATCGATGCGGCGGCTTCGTCTTCGGTCTGATTGAACCCGTACCAGCCATCGCCGTGGTTGATGGCGCGACGGTATCCAGCGGGCGACATCCCCCCGATGATGATGGGGGGGTGAGGCGACTGCACCGGCATCGGCTTGGATTGCACCCCCGAGATCCGGGTGAAACGGCCGTCGAATGTGGGTTTGTCCTGAGTCCAGAGCGCACGAATTGCTTCGATGTGTTCGCTGGTGCGCGCGCCGCGCTCTTCGTAAGGCACGCCAATAACGTCGAACTCGCGTTTCACGTACCCGACACCAACGCCGAACAACAGCCGACCCTGGGACAGAACGTCGATAGTCGACAATTCCTTGGCAAGTATCACGGGGTTGCGTTGGGCCAGGAGGATGATACCGGAACCCAGTTTCAAACGGGAAGTGACGGCCGCCGAGAAAGCCAGGGTGGCCACCGTGTCGAGCATCGGGAACTCCGGCGGCACCGGAGACGGCGGCTCTTGAGGGTCGATCACGACCACATGTTCACCGGTCCAGGCGGACTCGAACCCCGAGTCTTCGGCGCATTTGAGCAAACTCGCAATGGGCTCGGGTTGTGCCAAGGGGCCGTTGTTGAAACCGAAATAGCCAATTTTCATGAGTTTGATCCTCAGCGGTGATATCCGCCGATCCGTTCGTAGGCGGAGATTTTCATATCGCCCACGAAAAAACCGGCTGCGGCTTCGCGAAACTTGTTCATGTGATCGGTCTGACCGTGGGCCACGGTCGCGGCTTGATTTTCGTAGACTTCGAAAAACAGGATTTCGTTGGGGTTCTGCACCCCGCGGTTGCAGATGTAGGCCAACACGCCTGGTTCTTCCGCCTCGACCTGCGCAACCATCTCCTTGAGCCCGGCAATGGCATCATCCGCATTGTCGGGATTGAGGGTCAGCGTCGCCGTAACCGTGATCCACTCGGAGTCATCCGCTGCCGCGGCGGCCCGAGGACGCAGAAAGCCGAGACCGCCGACGGCGAGCACGCCAACTGCGGCGGTTTTAATGAAACCGCGGCGATCGGTTTCCGCCTGTACTGTATTTTTTTCCGAATCCGTCATGAGTGGTCTCCCCGTCGTGTTGATTTCCCAGCCACCAGTCTAGTCATTTTTGTTCTAATGTCCTGTCCGATTTAAATAGAACGAGGAACTGGAGGAACGCCGGCCATGATTATGCAGAACACGTTTCGCGACACGCTGACGCGGGGTGGTCCTACGCTTGGCACTCACTTTCTTTTCGCCGATCCCGACATCCCTGAAATCATCGGCGATACCGGCTTTTTTGATTATGGCGAGTTTGCCGCCGAGTACTCCACCCTCGACATGAAACAGCTTTACCATATGGCGCGCGCGGGCCAGTGCGGCAATTTGCCTTTGATGATCAAGCTCGATCAGGAGAGCCAGGGTTTCTGGGCGCAAGCGGCCCTCGGGGCCGGTTTCAAGTCCGTGCTGTTCACCGACGTCCGCACGCCGGAAGATGTGGACAACTGCCACCGCTCGATTGCCCCCGATACGCCTGAAGTCGGCGGCAGGATGGGGGTGAAGCTCCGACGCCCCGCCCTGTCGAGTTACCAGACGGAAAGTTACCTCGAGGATCTCGAATCGATCGTGTTTCTCATCATGATCGAAAAGAACGTCACGGTAGACCATATCGACGAAGTACTTACCCGGGCTAAAACGAAAGGCGTCGACATGACCCAGTGGGGGCCCGCGGATTTCGGCTTTTCACGCGGTCAACCCGGCCTGATGGGGACTCCCGAGATTCGCCCGTTCGAGGAACTGGTAATCGGGAAGTCACTCGAATACGGCATTCACCCGCGCATCGAGATCGGTGCCGTCGAGCAGGCGAAACGATACCTCGACCTTGGAGTCAGGCACTTCTGCATCGGCTGGGACCGTTTCCTCTACCGCACCGCGTTGACGGAACTCGGTGAAGGAATGAAAAAACTGCTGCAAAACCTTTGACGGGCTGTTTCCGTCAATTGGGGTAATATCGTTCGGACAGGACTAAGGGAAACACCATGACCTACGCAACCGGCCGCACCTTTTACGACGCCGACAGCCACATCATGGATCTGCCGGACTTCCTGCAGCGTTACGCCGACCCCGATGTGCGTGGGGTGATGCCGAACAAAGCGTCCGCAACCGCCGGGCAGATCGGCCACAACGATACCCTGACCGAGGCGGGTCATCCGCAAGCCTACCGGGCGGAACTGCTGGCGCTTGGTGACGAGCTGATTTCGGGTCCTAAAAACTATCGGGCCCTGGGTGCTTTCTGCGCGGATGAGCGAAGCCAGGCGCTGGATCTCCTTGGGTTCGACAAACAACTCGTGTTCGTGAGTTTTGCCGCGGGGACAGCGTTCAATCCACGGCTTGATGAACAGGTTCGTTATGGTGCATCGAGAGCGGCCAATCGCGGCATGGCGGAGTTTTGTGGTGGCGACGATCGTTTGATGGGTGTTGCCGTCATCCCCCTCGACAATCCGGCGCTTGCCGTTGATGAACTCACCCAGGCGCTTGCCATGGGTCTGAAAGCGGTTTGGATACCGCACCGACATTGCGGCGGACGCTCTCCCGGACACAATGATTTCGATCCGTTCTGGGCGCGTCTCGAGGAGGCGGGCGTTCCGTTCGCCTTACATGTTGGCGGTGCCGCACTGCGGATAGAGGAGCCCTGGACGAACACCGGCCGCCCACTGCCAACCGATTGGCTGGGGGGCGGAGAAAATGTTCGTGGCAAGGACATGGTTCGCCTGCACCAGGACGCCGAGAAGTTTATTGGATGTCTGGTGCTGGACGGGGTGCTCGAACGTTTTCCGAAACTTCGTGGCGGGGTAATCGAGCTGGGTGCCGACTGGGTGCCGGGTATGTTGAAGCGCCTCGATCATATTGCAAAAACCTGGGGTCGCACCGAACCGGAAATTGCCGCCCTCAAACGCCCTCCGTCCGAACAGATAACCGAGCAGATGGCGTTTACCCCGTTCGTATTCGAAGACGTGGGAGAACTGGTGCGCAGCTCCAACCCGGACCTTTACCTGTTCTCGAGCGATTATCCCCACGCCGAAGGCGGGCGAAACCCCCTGGGCCGATTCCGTGCCAGCCTGGAAGGCTTCGATGAACCCGTGCTCGCGAAGTTTTACAGCGAAAATTTCGCGCGGGTATTCGCCGTTTAACACCCCAAGGGTTGGAATTTTTGCGCTTTGCCGGCCGAAAAACCGTGCCAAACGTGAAACCAGCCCAAATTCGTCAAGATTTCTTGCGCCAGGATTTGTAAACTGCAGCGTTACCTTTCGTATCACTCTGAAATTCGAGCGATTTCGACCATGGCGCGAACGTTGAAGGTTTTTCTGCCGATCCTGTTTATCGTCCTTGCGATCGGTGGATCGTTTGTGATGGTTCAGTCGCGCCCGGCGGCGATGCAGAAACCTGTGTCGCTCCCTGCATTACTCGTTGCGGTGAATACCGCCGCGCGAATACCGGTGACCTTCATGGTACGTTCCCAGGGCTCGGTTTCGCCCCGCACCGAGACCACCCTGATGTCCGAAGTTTCAGGGCAAATCATCGATGTTTCCTCGGCGTTTGTCAGTGGCGGCTTTTTCAAACGTGGTGATATTCTCGTTCGCATCGACCCGCGCAACTATCAGTCTGCGGTGAAGCGGGCGAAAGCGGGTGTGGCGAAGGCGCAAACCCAGGTCGCAACGGAAAGCGCGCTTTCCGGATACGCTTATGAGGATTGGCAGCGACTGCGGGAGTTCGATCAAGTCACCCGCGAGGCTTCGTCGCTGGCGCTCAGAAAGCCCCAGTTGCAGGCCGCTTTAGCCGAACTCGAGTCGAAAGAAGCCGATCTCGAAATGGCCCAGGAGGATTTGAACCGCACCGTCATACGAGCGCCCTACAACGGCATGGTGCGTGAAAAAATTGCCGACGTCGGCCAGTTTGTCAACATCAGCGGGCAGCTCGCACGAACGTTTGCCGTGGATCGAGCAGAGGTTCGGCTGCCGCTGGCGCAGCAGGATCTGCAGTTCCTGGACATAACGAGCCTGGCCGCCGGCGCACGATTGCCGGTGACGTTGACGGCCGATATTGGGGGGCAGACATTCACCTGGAGCGCGCAGATCGTACGCTCGGAAGGTGTGTTCGATGCGACCAGCCGGATGCTGTACGTAGTGGCACAGATCGAAGATCCCTACGACCTCGAGGGAACCGGTCGTGAGCCGCTTCGCATGGGTACGTTTGTCACCGCGGAAATCTCCGGTAATGCCGGGGGTCAACTGTTTGCCATTCCGCGGCATGCCTTGTCACGCGGGAAAACCTTGTGGCTCGTCGACGACCAATTGCGTATTCAGCCGAGCGATGTGCATATCGTTCGAATGGACGAGAAATTTGCCTACGTCGACAAGGGTCTCGAGGAAGGCGATCGTTACGCAATCACACCCATCGATCGACCGCTGCCGGGTATGAAGGTCCGCTTCGGTGAGTCATCACGACAACTCCCTGACCTGTAAAACAACCGGTGAGATAAGTGCCTGATCAAAAAGTTCGAGGATTGATCGGTTGGTTTGCTACCAACCACGTTGCCGCGAATCTGCTGATGTTCTTCATTCTCGGTATGGGGATCTACTCTCTGGTGGTCATCAAAAAAGAGATGATGCCGGAGTTCCGGTTCGACATGATCACCGTGCGGGTTCCCTATCTCGGCGCCGCGCCCCAGGAAGTGGAAGAGGGTGTGATCATCAAGATCGAGGAAGCCATCAAAGCCATCCAGGGTATTCGGGAGATCAATTCGATTGCGGCGGAAGGCTTCGGTCAGGTCATGGTCGAGGTAGAGGAGGGTTACGATCTAGGGGAAATCAACGACGAGTTGAAACTTGCGATTGACGGGATCTCCACCTTCCCCGCCGAGACCGAGCGTCCCACCTACTCGAAGCAATTGTTCCGACGGGGGGTGATAAACGTCCAGGTGCACGGCAACCTCGACGAACGGGCTATGAAGGATCTCGCGGATCAGATTCGCGAGGAAATCACCTCGCTTCCCGAAGTAACCTACGCCGAGGTCATGGGGTCGCGGCCGTTCGAAATATCGATCGAGATATCCGAAAATACCCTGCGCCAATATGGCATGACGTTGGACCGGGTCGCACGGACCATCAGGCTCTGGTCGATTGACCTCCCCGGTGGGTCGATTCGCTCAGCGGCGGGCAATATTCGTTTGCGAACGAAGGGTCAGGCAT
>JAPUJX010000607.1 GCA_027295975.1 Gammaproteobacteria bacterium | reverse complement strand
GCGGAGGTCTTCGAACACGATCAAATCCCGACGTTCGAAGGCTGGTCCCTGTTATGCGGTGCCGCCACGATCACCAGGCGCCTGCGCCTCGGCCTTCTCGTCGCCGGAAACACCTACCGCAATCCGGCGCTCATGGCGAAGATGGCGGTCACCGCCGATCACATGTCCAACGGTCGGGTACTGCTTGGCATTGGAGCGGGCTGGAACGTGCGTGAACACGAGGCTTACGGCTGGGAGTTTCCGTCGATGGGTGAACGTTCCGATCGTCTCGAAGAAGCGTGCCGGCTCATCAAGGAACTGTTTACCAGCGAAGACCTGGTTGATTTCGACGGCAGGTATTATCGGCTCCAACAGGCCCCGTTTTCACCGAAAGCCGTGCAGCAACCCCACGTGCCGATCATGGTCGGCGGCAAGGGCGAAAAGCGAACTCTCAAAACCCTCGCCATGTATGGCGACATCATGAACGTCATCGCGGGTCCCGACGAACTCAAACATCTCATAGGCGTGTTGGAACGTCACTGCGAAACCTTTGACCGGGACCCCGCAACTATCCGGAAAACCGTACACGTGCCGATCCGTATCGTTCCAGACGAGAAAAAGGCCGAGGAACTTCGCAACGGCGCCGACTGGCAGATGATCGGGTCGGTAAACTACGTTATCGACCGGGTGAGAGACTTCATCGAGGCGGGCGTGGACGAGTTCATGTTCCAGTCGATCCCCAACAAACCGGCGATCTACGAAGAACTCGACGGGGAGATCTTGAGCGCCTTCGACTAGGAGCCTGTTACCGACAAACCGCTTCCGAGCCATTCCATCGACACGCCGAGGGCCATCCCCAAGTCTGCCAGTAGTCCACCAGTCCCACCCGCTCGACCAATTCGGCGAATTTCGGATGCTGGCGCACGGCTTCGGCTCCCTCGGCAAATACCGCTTCAAAAGCCTGAACATAGCGGCCCTGGTCCGCAAAACGCATCAAGGTGGCGACAAGCCGATCACTGGCAAGATCCCTGGCGGGGCGATCCTTTCCAGCGCGCCCCAGGACAACCAGGGCACCAACGTACGTCGTCTGGCTCATCAATCCCCGTTCGTACGCTTGGTCCAACGCAGCGATTGCAGTTTCGAGATCCGCGGTCCCGCGGATGCCGTCGACAACAGGCTCTACCCAGTCCCATGGCATGCCTTTTTTTCTTTGTATCTCTTTCAGCTCCGTGACGGCCCTCGTGAATTCTCCCTGGTGCAGCAACACCGCTACATACGCCTCCGGAATCGCGTTCCGGTCCAGCGCATAACGTCTGGCTCTCGTGTAGAACTCCGTGGCCCCCGCAACGTCGTCGGCCCAGAAGGAAAGGATTGCGAAACGCTGATTTATTACCGGCGACAACGGATCCAGTTCTACGGCTCTTGCGGATGCCGCCAGCGCTTCCGACATGTAACCCAGCTGACCAAGCAACAGCGAGTACCCATGACGAACTTCCGAGTCGTCCGGGAAGTGTTCCAGAGCCCATCTGAATTCCTGCTCCGCTTCGAGCCACTGCCCATGTTTACGGTGGATGTCTCCCAACAGGGTATGCATACGACTATTTTCCGCCCCCAACTCGCCGGCCCGAGCCAGTGCCTCCCTCGCCAGATCCAGCAAAGGCTTTTCATCCTGTTCCGCATAAAAAGGCAACATCAGGTAGGCTTCGGCCAGGCCCACATAAGCACGCCCGAATTCGGGGTCTTTTTCGATCGCTTCCCGATACAACTCGATACTAAGTCGCACGGGCATCTCGCCGCGGCGACGAAGGTTGTAATCGGCGCGTTTAAAAAGATTGTACGCCTCCACGTCAGTTGTGGGGATCGGGGTAACCGCAATCTTCAACGTCCCAACGAGCTCTTCCACAACGGCATCCGATATATCGTTTTGAATTTTGAACACGTCCGCCATCGCAAGCTCGTAGGGTTTTGACCAGAGCACCAGCCCTTCGTTGGTGTCCACCATACGAGCATTTACTTTCAATCGGGTCCCCTCCAGGCAAACACTGCCGGTGAGAATCGAGCCCGCCCCGAATTGTTTGCCTATCGAATTGGCATCGTCGCCGGTAATGAGAAATGTCGTCGTGCGCGCGATGACTTTCAATTCCGGCACAAACGTCAGCGCACCCAGAATCTCTTCGGTGAGTCCATCGCTGAAGTACGCATCACTTCCGCATAGATTCTTGAAGGGGAGCACGACGATGGTTCTTGGATCGAGTTGTTCGACTCCGCGGCCGAACCACAGGCCGAGGAGGACCAGAGTAAGCATCACCGCAACGACGACAACCCACAACCGTTGCGACAGTTGTTCCGGCGAATCGTCAATACCCGTTGGCGGTTCGACGGGCACGATCAATCTGTAACCCCTGCCCGGAATGGTCTGAATGAACCTGGGTTCGCGAACATCATCGCCGAGTTGGGAACGCAGCAGGGAAATGTTTCGCGATAGGACCTCGTCCGAAACGACGCGGTCCGTCCACACTGCTTCCGCGAACTCGTCACGAGTCACCACATCCCCCGGCCGCTCGGCAAGACACACGAGCACCGCCATCACTTTTGGCTCGAGGCGGATTCGCGTCTCGTCGCGAGTTAGCGTGAGCTGTCGCGGATTCGCTTCCCAGCCGCCAATCCGAAATCCTCTATCAAGCTCAAAATCCACAGATGCTTCTTGTTACCGTTTCTCGAACCCGAGTTTATCCCGACTGGAGCCTTTTGTCGGGTTGTTTGGAGAACCGCGAAACGGCGTCTATTTCCGGATGCGGAGCTTTGTGAGATCTATCCGTTGCCGCGGGTTTCAATCAGCCAATGCCGCAGACACGACTTCACGTGCCCGGGAGATTCGCGAGCGCACCGTCCCGATGGGACAACCTTCGGGGGAATTTCATCTCCATAGGTTGGTCCAAACTGGACAATGCCCGAAGCCACGCCCGCCATGAAAAAAGAAGACGACGGCATTCTTTTCAGGTACGAACTTCTCTGCTCTTGGGTAGTCTGAGGTCCGAAACCAAGCCGACCCGGCTCATGGCTCGCAATACCAACCAGGTGAGATCGAACTGCCACCAGCGCAGCCCATGGCGGGCGGAGAGAGGAAACTGGTGGTGATTGTTGTGCCAGCCTTCGCCGAGCGCCACGATCCCGACAAACATATTGTTCGTGCTGGCATCGTCAGTGTCGTAATCCCGTGAACCCCAGGTATGGCAAACGGAGTTCACCATAAACGTCGCGTGCCAGAGCATTACCGTGCTGATAAAAAATCCCCATACCACGAGTTGGGCGCCCGAAGTTCCCCATTCGGGATTGAGCACGTCGAGACCGGCACCCAGCGCGTAGAGTCCGGCGATCTGCAAAAGCACTATCCAGATATAGTTGCGCTGGAGAAATTTGAGCTCCGGGAAGCGATACAGGTCCCTGGTGTTGGTCCCGCTTTCCTTGAACGCATCATTGGTCATCATCCAGCCCATATGCGATTTCCAGAATCCCTGGGTCTTCGGCGAATGGATGTCTTTGTCGGTTTCGGTATCGCGATGGTGTGAGCGATGGTGCGACACCCACCACAACGGTCCACCCTCCATGGCCAGACAACCCGCCAGGGCAAACCCGAACTGCACGACACGACCGGTCTTGAAAGAACGATGGGCGAGCAACCGATGATAACCGGCGGTAATTCCCAGGCCTCGCCCAAAATACATGATGACCAGCACGACGATGGCCGGCGTACTCACCCCGGTGTAGAACACACCCAGACAGCCAAGGTGAAGCGACAACATCACCGTCGCCACGGCATATACACCCGGATTGGTAGTTGATTCGTTCAAAAGTCTACTTAGCTTCCCGCCGTCATTCCCAGAGGCGCTCAGCCTAATGGCTTTATGGCGCAGTGCAAGCAGAAATACGGGGCACCACAAGCCAGGATGGTGGCCCGTCCCGGGGAAGCGGCTGGCGGCGCCTGAAGGCTCGCCCACATCGAAGGGCCAGAATATTGACCAACGAACCGAACCAGAGAAGGAGGCTACCGGAACTACGGTTATGAAGTAGTGGTCTTACCCAAGGGTGAGTGTCTCCGGGGGGCGGATATCTTCGAAGAACGGGTAAATGACCGGCGTTAGAATAGGGGGGAAAAATTGAGTTCAACCCGGCGGCCACCCCTCGCCGCCTGTAGAGACCTTAGATGTTTCGAGTCATCCGTTATCTGAGCGTATTGGCCGTTTCGCTGGTGGGTGTGTTAACACTGTTGTCAGGAGTCGTTTATCTCTCGTCTTCCTGGTTGATCAGCGTCCTGGCACCGCGGTTTGCCCGGACACTGGGCGTGGAGGCCATTTCGGTGACCGCCAATCGGCCCGGAATCAACTCCATCGAGATCGAAACCTTCCGAATACGCAGGGAAGGGGTAGAGGTTCGGGGTACTTCGGGAGAGTTGACCTACGATTTCTTCGAGTTGCTCGACGGCAGGTTCCAATCTCTCACGTTTGCAACGGTAGAGGTGACCGTCGACACGCGAACCAATCCCGCGGATGACACCAACACCATCAACCCGGGTAACACACCACCGCACCCGGCTGTGGTGTTCGCCATGAGTCCCTCCGAGTTGACCATTGATGTATTGAAACTCTCCGTTCCATCCCTCGGCTTTGTCGGCATGGGTTCAATTCAACTCTCCAACGGCCGGCTGGTTTTCGACATGAACGGTCTGCAGCCCGCACAAGCCGGACACTTCAGGGCCGAAGGCGAAGTGGCTGACACCGGCGTCATCCAGCTGCGTTTCTACGACACACTTGCTCCGGACGATC
>JAPUJX010000606.1 GCA_027295975.1 Gammaproteobacteria bacterium | reverse complement strand
GCTCAACGCATCCCACATGGTCGTCGAAGAACTGTCCCTGGAAGACATTTTTGTCGCGAGAATGCGCGCATGATGACGCCGGTAATTTTCTACAAAGACCTGCGAATCGGGCTCAAGAACCTGTTGCTGGCGCCGGCGGCGCTGGTGGTTGCCTATCTGGGACTGAAGCTGGTCTGGGAAGGCCACTACGGCCGCGTGATCAGCGAACAGGAACTTGCGAATGCTTCGGTTGTACTCCTGGCCACCTTCAATTCGTTTATCGCAATTATCGCCGGTGCCCAGGTAAGCGCCGAAGAAAAAACCGCGGGAACCAACTTGTTTCTAGCAAGGCTGCCCATTTCAAAAAGACATCTCTACATCGAGAAGGTGGCCGCGGGGTTGTGCGGCATCGCCGTTCTGTACGTTGCGACTCTGGCTTATCTCTCGTTTTTCGATCTGGACAAAGCCTGGAAAGGGGAGGTTTTCGGGACAATTGAAGAGTACTTCTTCATATCGATGTTCTCGGCCTATTTTCTCGCCATTGCCTGCTCTCGTTATACCCAGCAATCCATCGCCATCATGCTCGTCAGCTTTGGCGCCGAGTGTATGCTCTGGGGGGTCATAACACTGGTGAGAACCACGGAGGCTCTGGACTGGCATGCGATCAGGCTGGCGATTCTGTTCAGCCTGTTGTGTTTCATCGGGCCCGGAATACTGGTCTGGCGCCAATGGCAGTTACCCCAACGTCCCGATTTGTGGGGTGCTCCACATCGGAGAACCCGGATGAGAGGCTTGATGTGGAAAACATTCGCCGAAAACGGACTGCTGCACGTAATGTGTTTATTGCTCATGTTGGCAACGCTGACCCTGGGCTCGATTAATGAAACCATTCGTTCCGGGGACTCTGTGATTGGCGCCTTCATACCGATATTGGGTGTGTTGCTCATCGCCGCCCTCGGCACCAGTTGTTACGCGGTGAATGAGCGCAGGGGCTTGATGTGTGTCGCCTATTATCATCCCATTCCGAGAGGGCATTTGTTCGCGACCAAATTGCTGGTTGCCATTCCAGCCATTCTCATGGTCTCGACCGCGCTTGTTCTCACCGTGAGTGAAACCATTCCGGCGATCTCGGTTTTCGTCCTGTGTTTCCTCGTGTACCTGCTGGCCGTGCAGGCATGTCTGACGTATCAGAAAGGAACCGTCGTGGTGATTCTCGCCGCACTGCTGGGGGCATTTACGGTTGGCGCCGTTATCGCCGCCTGGATCGTTCCGACGGACCACCCTTTCATTTTCGCTGGCTTTACCCCGGTTCACGATCCCCAGATGGTAGCCCTGATACCTCTCGCCTTCGTCACGCTGGGTAGCCTGGCAACCGGATGGCGACTCGCAACCAATCGACGATTTCTCGCGGGGTCGGATCTTTACAGGCAACAATATACCCTCGTTTGTTTTCTTGTTGTCGGTTTGGTTACCAGCGCGTTGGTTTCCGTGATTCGGGAATTCGTGGTTCTGTAGTTCGAATCGGCGACAACCCTTTTATCACTTGTGCGCGTCGAGCAAGGCTATGGTGCAGAAGTGCCTTCAGGTACGATGGTAACTGCAAAAAGGATCGAGAAAAAAATTGAGCAGAGCCGCATTTCCAAGGGCAACAGCTGGAAAACTGCCCGTGGTATGGGACCCCCTGCTTCGATTGTTTCATTGGTCCCTGGTCTTTTTCTTCTTCCTCGCATACCTGTTCGAAAGTGACCAGTTGAACCTGCATGGTCACGCTGGATATACCGTTTTGTTATTGCTGCTGTTTCGACTCGTGTGGGGCGTAATCGGTTCCAGGCACGCGCGTTTTTCCGATTTTGTCGTCTCACCGGCCAACTCTTTCCTTTATCTGAAGCAGCTTTTTTCCGGTACCGCTAATCGCCATATCGGTCACAACCCCGCAGGTTCGGCCATGATTCTGGTGTTGCTGATCAGCTTGCTGATCACGGCGTTTTCCGGAACCTGCCTGTTTGCGATGGAGGGGAGTGGTCCCCTGGCAAATACATTTGTATCCTCCTGGCCGGGACATGTGGTGGAAGAGGTCCATGAGTTTTTTTCGAATTTCACCCTCATATTGATTATCGTCCACGTGGTGGGGGTATTACTCACCAGCTTGCTGCACAAGGAGAATTTGACCAAAGCCATGATAACCGGAGAAAAAAGACGGAATCCTGACTTATCCGGCAATTGCGTGGGCAAGCCGTATCATGGAAAAAACGTTTGAAAGCCAACCTTACCCAATTGTTGTCCATAACGATTTTCGTGGTAGTGCTGCCGGCGTCGTACGTGGCTCACGCCTCGGCAACGACGGAAGCCATGTTGGAAGAGTTCAAGGTGAACGCGGCTCAGCCATTCACTTCAGAGGCAGGAAACGCGGCATGGATCAGGGACTCGAACGGCCGAAGCTGTACCAGCTGTCATGCGGATTCCGTACACGCAAAAGGAAGACATATACGCACGGGAAAGATCATTGAACCGATGGCGCCATCGACAAATGCCGAGCGGCTCACCGATCGCAAAAAGATCAACAAGTGGCTTCTGCGAAATTGCAAATGGACCTTCAGGCGTGAGTGTACGGCGCAGGAAAAGGGTGACATCTTATTGTGGTTGAGCCGCCAATAACCCGGCATTTGAATACGCGAAGCGAGGAGTCGGCAAACCCAGGTAAAAAATATGAATGCAAACATGAGCAACACGAGATGGACCATCGGTTCCGTACTTCTGGGTGCGGTGTTGGTGTTTGGTTTCTACGGAATCGTCATCAACGCCACAGAGAGTGAGCTGTTCGAGCGCGATGCGCTGTACATAGAAGAGTGCGGCGCCTGCCACCTGGCTTATCCGCCCGGTCTGTTACCCGTTCAAAGCTGGCGGGGGATAATGTTGGGTCTGGAAGATCACTTCGATGAAAGTGCGGAAATGGACGGAGAGACGACAGAACACATCGCCAACTACCTCGAACGGGTTGCCCTGCAAAAAGGCAAACCTTCTCCGATGAGTCAGATGTTGAGGAATATGCCGGAGGTTCCACCCTTGCGAATTACGGAATTTCCCTCTTTTGTCAAAGCCCATGATGAGATACCAAAACAACTGCAGGTCGAAACCCTCGCAGAGGGGTTCTTGAGCCCATGTGCAGACTGTCACCGAGAGGCGGCAGACGGGATGTTCGACAAGAAGTTACTGCACCCGGGTTACGGTCCCAAAATCTGGGGTAATGACTGACATTCGAGCCACCGACCACCCGGAACGATCCAGCCCGTCAATTGCCCGTGAATCTCGGAGCGCGTTTTTCCAAACGCGCCTTCATTCCTTCTTTCGCATCCTCGGAGCCACTGGCTGCTGCAACAAGAGAGTCGACATCGCCATGTTCGATACCGTCTCTGAAGGTCATTTCGCGCAATAGCAGAGCTTTCATCGCCCGCAAGGAGAGGGGAGCGTTCTGCACAAGCCGCTGCACAATCAACCCAACCGCGTCCTCCAGTTCCGCAGCGGGTGCGATTCGCGAAATCATTCCCAGCGCGTGCATTTTCGACGCGGAAAGAGGATCGCCGAGCAACAGAATTTCACGCGCACCCACCGGCCCCGCAACCTCCAGTAGTTTTTTTGCGAGAAACCAGCTTGGCGCAAGGCCGATCTGCGCCAACGACATGCCGAATCGCGCATCAATCGTGGCAACGACAAAGTCGCAATGCAGGGCAATTTCGCACCCACCCGCGATGGCGTTTCCCTGAACGACGGCCACAACGGGCAGCGGGTAACTCTCCACTGCATGAAACACCGGTTCTATCGGGACGTTCATGCTCGCGCCGATATCCCGGCCTGCGCAAAAAGACGACCCTGCACCTCTAAGCACGCTCACTCGTTCGTCTTCGGCCGGGGCATCGCCAAAAGCAGCTTGCAACTGCTCGAGCATTTCGTCGCTCATGGCATTGCGTTTTTCGGGACGATTCATCGTTACCGTCCGCACTCCGTCTTTCGATTGCACTTCAATCAACATGGCGTTCTCTCAAACTCTGATCAACTGCCTAAATTACCTGTTCTTCGGCCAGGCGATCAACATCCGCCTCGGAATATCCCAGCCAGGTACCGTAAACCTCACGATTATCCGCACCCACTTCCGGAAAAAAATGGACCGTGCTCGAATCATAATCCGAGAACCTGATCGGGCTACCGGGTAAAACGATGTCACCCATGTCGGGATGACTCATATGGTTCAACATGCCACGTTCGTGCATATGTGGATCGGTGCGAACTTCCTCCAGGTCGCGAATTGGCGCAACTGGGACCCGGCTATCGCGCATCTGCCGGTATGCCGTCTCCCGGGTCAGCCCCCGACTCCATGTTTCAATCATGGAATTCACTTCGTCCTCGACTTGCTTTCGCCTGGCTGGACTCCCGTAGTCGGGGTTGTCCCTGAGGTCTTCCCTACCGATGACCTTCAGGATGTTCTGCCAATGCAATTCGCTGACGCTGATGATCGCTATCCATCCATCGAGGCACTTATAGCGGCTGTAGGGGCAGGCTCCCGCGGGTGATCTCGCGCTGTTTCTTTCCGGGATTTTGCCACTGGCATGGTAATTGGTCAGTTCGGAACACAAGGTGAAATACATGGAATCCAGCATGGATATTTCCACCCGGGTGCCTTTGCCCGTGCGGGCGCGGCCCAGCAACGCGGTCAGTGCGCCCGCGTACATCTGCACGCCTCCCATTATATCGCAGGGAGCCCCTCCTGCCCGGGACGGGGGCCGATCCGCATCGCCGGTGACACTCATTATTCCACTGGCCGCCTGAATCGTATGGTCCATCGCAAGCAGATCCCGATCCGGGCCGGAGAGCCCATAACCGGTTCCGGTGACGTAAACGAGGTCAGGATTAACCGTTTTCAACACGTCCCAGCCCAACCCCAGACGATCCATCGTTCCCAGGGCAAAATTCTCCAGCAGGACATCGGCCTTCTTCACCAGACCTTTGAGGACCTCCTTACCCCTGACATGTTTAAGGTCCAATGTGACGCTCTTCTTGTTGGAATTGAGCATGGCAAACGCCATGGGCGTGCGGCTACCGCCTGCACCACGCAAACGTTCCCCGGTACGGGGTTCGACCTTGACCACCTCGGCACCGGACATCGCCATGAGAAAAGTTGCATAGGGACCCTGATAAATCTGCGTCAGATCAACTACGCGAATTCCGTCAAGAGGTTTATCCGACATTCTTATCTCCTTTAGAAATCCAGGTCGGTACGAATTAACGCCGCTGCATCCTTAGAGGGAAGAATGCGCGAACCACGTGGAGCAATCAGCTTATCCTTAAAATCGAGGTATTCAATGGGTGGTGGCGCGGAAGGCGTCGTCAACCGTGCCAGCGCACCGGTTGATTGTCGAGGTTGGCGCTTCGCTCATCGAGGAGGTGGGTGTTTCTACGGATCGCCGGGGTTGTCGGCCCCGGTTTTCGAAATTGTCATCATCCGGACATCTCTAACGGAAAACGCCAGCATCGTCGGCAAAATCACCACCAAAGCGGCAATCAACAGCGTTGCTCGAAAACCTATCTGTTCAAACAGCAAACCCCCGGCGACCAGACCCAACGGAGCAAGGACAATGGACCCCAGGTGATCATAAGCACTCACCCTGGAGAGCATCTGGCCGGGCACCTTGTGCTGAATGCTCGTGTACCAGAGAACCGCAAATATCTGACCGGCAACACCCTCGACAAACGCTGCCGTCGAGACCAGATACACGGGTAGAGGAACTGCCAATGCAAGCGGAACGCTACAGAAGCTAAACACCAATATCGTTCCCAATCTCATGGGGTATTTTACGTTCACCTTCAGGCTCAAAATACCGCCAACCAGCGTACCCACCCCAAAACTGGCGGCAATGAAACCCCAATCGATTGCACCGTTCATGTGTTCAAGGGCCACGGCCGGACCTATCAGTCCGAAAACACTCTCCATTGCCGCCACCAGCATAGAAAACTGCAGCACAATCACCCACAGCCAGGTATGCGAGGTAAATTCCTTCCATCCAATACGCAGATCTTCAATCAATGAGGCTTTTGCAGGCGGAACCTGCAGCCGGGGTTTCAGTGACAGAACCAAAAGCGCCGATACCCCGAACGAAACGGAATCGATCATCAAGGTTACCCCTGCGCCAAAGGTGGCAACCAGAATTCCACCGAGCGCTGCCCCGCCCGCCATGGCACCGTTTCGGGCGGTGCCTAACAGAGCGTTGACAGCTTGAAGTTCATCCCGCTCGACAATCTGGGTGATCAAACCCAAGGCGGCAGGCGCATTGAGCGCCATGGCAATACCGTTAGCCAACATGAGAAAAGTCAGGAAGGGCACCGTTGCGGTATTGGAGAGAAATAGATACGCAATCCAAAACTGCGCAACCATGGCAAGCCCTTCGGCAAAGACGATGATTCGCTGCCTGGAAGTCCTGTCTGCCAATACGCCGCCGAAAAGCAAAACGGCAATGGAGGCAATCGTCGGGGCTGCAATAACGATGGCGGTGTCGCGGGTAGAGCCGGTTAACTCGAGCACCCCAAACGCGATCGCGATAGGTGCCATTGCAGTACCCGTGTAGGTAATCAGGTACGCGATGAACAACCGGTTGACATCCGGTCGGCGTAGGAGTTTTAACCCGGTTCTAAAACGGATTGTGCGAAGCCCTCTAAGGTTGTGATAGTCGTAACGTTTAGACCCGGCAATGCCTGGCCCGGACGAGTTGACTACCTCGCGCGAATCATCAGAATTACTCGACGTTACGTGGCGACTCGAATCATAGGCTTCTGCCCGGGTCGTCGCAAAGCTGAATCAGTTGACAGGTGAGTTATGAAACCCATTTCCGCAGATTCGCACATCGTCGAAGGCCCGGAAGTTTTCACCGGTCTCACCGAGCGTTTTGGTGACGACGCGCCAAGGATCATGGATGTTGGCGACGACGTGGATTGCATCGTCATTCCGTCCCGGGGAGTCCGTGGGGTAAGCGTGGCCCGTATGTGTATGGCGGCAACCCGGCTGGCACGCAACGAGCCGTTACCCAGGAAACCGGGTCACAAGCCCGATGTGGCGCATATGAACGACCCCGAACTCGTTGCGCTGTTCAACAAAGGATACGACGGCATGAGGATCGGACTACGTGACGGCGCTCACCGGTACGAAGATCAGGACATCGACGGGCTTGGAGCCGAGTTTCTCTATCCGGGTTTCTTCGCGATGTTCGGCTTCGAAAATATCGACCTTCTGGTCGCCTGCCAGAAAAACTACAACGATTGGCTGCACGATTACGCCACGGCATCGAACAACCGGGTATACGGTCTCGCGGCTATTCCCATCCAGGACCCGAACGCCGCGAAGCTTGAACTGGAACGGGTGCTCGAGATGGGTTTTCGCGGCGGCTGTATACCCTGCACTTCACCCGCCGGGCGCCCGTATTACGACTTGGCTTATGAGCCAATCTGGTCACTTGCGGAGGAAGCCAACTTTCCGATCTCCATGCACGTCGGCTGCAACTCTCATGTACCGAGTGAATATCGCCATCGAGGCAAACAGAGACGCGATGCCATTGCCGACTACGCGGCATCCCAGGGGGTAGTGCAGAGAACCCTCGTCGAGTTGATGTGTCGAGGCGTTGCCGAACGCCACCCGACCTTGAAGTTCGTGGTTGCCGAATTCAACGCCGGT
>JAPUJX010000605.1 GCA_027295975.1 Gammaproteobacteria bacterium | reverse complement strand
GGGTCAGTGGTTTCCGGGACGAATCCGGTTACACGCAACGCCTGATGCAACTCGGCCTCGTTCCCGGAACCGAGATCGAAGTGAAGCGGGTAGCGCCGTTGGGTAACCCGATCGAAATCAGATTTCGTGGTTTTTCCCTGGTGTTACGGCCCGCGGAAGCCCACAGCCTGATATTGAACGTACCATGACCACCATCGCCCTCGTCGGTAATCCCAACTGCGGCAAGACCACGCTGTTTAATGCGTTCACCGGTACCCACCAGCGGGTCGGAAACTGGCCGGGGGTGACCGTAGAACGCAAAACCGGCCAGTACCCGCACGGTGGGGGGGTCGTCGGCGTGGAGGATCTACCGGGCACCTATAGCGTCAAACCCCTCGGGGATGCCATCGATGAGCAGATCGCCAGCGCAAGTATCTCCGGCGAATATGGCACGCTCGATGTGCTGGTCAACGTCGTGGACGCCTCCAGCCTCGCCCGCGGTTTATATCTGACAACCGAACTACTCGAACAGGACCGGCCCGTTGTGGTTGCGCTCAACATGATGGATGTCGCAGCCGGCTTTGGTCAGCATATCGACAGCGAGAAACTCGCCATCCTGCTGGGATGCCCGGTGGTACCGATAGTCGCCAGTCGCGAAGAAGGCATCGGAGTTCTGAAGGATGCCATCGATAACGTGACTCGTAATGCCTGTGTCGAGGCAAACGCGGCAGCGAGCGATGCCGCCGGCGCAGGGACAAAATCCTTCGCAACCCCGATCGCCCGATATCGTTATATCGATGAACTACTAAGCCAGTGCGTGCGCAGTACCGCCATTCGTCGCACGGTGACCGACCGCATAGATTCCGTCGTGCTGAATCGTTTCCTCGCCTTCCCGATCTTCCTCGCCGCCATGTATCTCATGTTCATGTTCTCGATCAACGTAGGGTCGGCCTTCATCGAGTTCTTCGATTTAATGGGTTCGGTGTTGTTCGTGGAGGGGCCACGGCAGCTACTGGGGTACCTCGGTGTTCCCGACTGGATCACCTTGTTCCTCGCCGACGGCATCGGCGGGGGCGTCCAACTCGTCGGCACCTTCATACCGGTAATCGGGTGCCTGTTTCTGGCGCTGTCGTTTCTCGAAGATTCCGGTTACATGGGTCGAGTCGCTTTCATAGTGGACAGGCTTCTCAAGCGGCTGGGTTTGCCTGGTAAATCTTTCGTGCCGCTGATTGTCGGCTTCGGCTGTAACGTTCCCGCCGTCATGGCCACCCGTACCCTCGACAATCAACCGGATCGCATCCTGACCACCATCATGGCGCCATACATGTCATGCGGTGCACGGCTGACCGTTTATGCCTTGTTCGCCACCGCTTTTTTTCCGAGTAATGGGCAAAACGTCGTGTTCGCGCTGTATCTGTTCGGCATTGTCGTAGCCGTGTTGTCCGCGATGGCCGTTCGCAAACACCTGATCAGCGGCGGGCAAAGCCCCTTCCTTCTGGAGTTGCCGGCTTATCACCTGCCGACGTTGAAAGGCCTGGTGCTGCAAACCTGGCAACGGCTGAAAGGATTCGTCATGCGGGCGGGTAAGGCGATCGTGCTCGTGGTCATCTTTCTGAACGTGGTCAGCTCCGTCGGTACCGACGGCAGTTTCGGAAATCAGGACAGCGAAAAGTCCGCCCTTTCCGCAATTGGGCGAACCCTCACTCCATTGTTCCGACCCATGGGCATCAGCGACGACAACTGGCCCGCCACGGTCGGTATCTTCACGGGGATATTTGCCAAGGAAGTGGTGGTCGGTACCCTCGATGCACTCTATAGCCCGGGCCCAAGCGGCGTTGAAGTCGATCTGGTGGCGACGGTAAATGCCGCCCTGCGTAGCATCCCCGATAATCTGGCGCAGCTTGCCGACCGGTTCACCGATCCACTGGGCATCGGGGTCGGTGAAATTTCCGATATCGAGGCTGCGGTCGCCGAGCAAGACGTTACCCTCACCACCATCGGTGCCATGCAGACTCTCTTCGATGGACAGTTAGGCGCTTTCAGTTATCTGTTGTTCATCCTTCTCTACATGCCCTGTGTCGCCACCATCGGCGTGATATTCAAGGAACTCGGGGCTTTCTGGGCGACCTTCAGTACCGGCTGGTCGGTGATAGTCGCCTACGCGAGCGCGGTATTGTGTTATCAGCTAGGCCATCTCGCAGAGGCACCCGCCGAAGCGCTCATGTGGTCCGGCGGCGTACTGGTGCTCGCTGGCGCAGGATTTGCCGGACTCATCTACTGGGGGCGCGGCCAACAGCAGGAACTCATTCCGCTGATTCAGCTCGATTAGTCGACGCTAACATTAATGAGAACTATTCTCATTATCAATTAGCTCGACTACACTCACGGGTTCAACTGGTCAACGGAGGTATTCATGGGGCGCACTCGACTTCTCGTGCTGTTTTGTCTGGGTTTTACCGGGGGTACCGCGAGCGCTACCGACATCACCCTGGAACAGATCTGGAAGCTTGTTCAGGCTCAGCAGACACAAATCACCGCACTCTCCGAAGAACTCGAGCGCACCAAGGCGCGGCTTGAAGCCACAACCCACGAGTTGACCACAACCACCACCCGGGCAGACATCACCGAGCAGCAGTTGACCGTCACAGCCAACTACCTGGACGAGCTTCAAACCCATACAACCGACGCCAGAACCAGTCTCGGCGGTTACGGAGAGTTGCACTACAGTCACCTGGACGCCGACGACGGCAATCGCGATCTCCAGGAAGTCGACTTCCACCGTTTCGTGATGTTTTTCGGTCACGATTTCAGCGACCGCGTGCGTTTCTACTCCGAATTCGAAATAGAACACTCGCTTGTCAAAGACACCGATGACGGCAGCAACGGAGGTGAAGTGGAGATCGAGCAGGCATTCATCGAATTCGACCTGAACGAAAACCACTACGCTCGGGGCGGACTTTTTTTACTCCCCGTGGGTATCCTGAACGAAACGCATGAGCCGCCGAGCTTCTATGGCGTCGAGCGTAACGATGTCGAGAACATCATCATCCCGAGTACCTGGTGGGAGGCCGGTGCCGGTGCCGGCGGACGGTACGGCAACGGTCTGTCCTGGGACTTTGTCGTGCATTCGGGTCTGGAGATGCCTACCACCGGCGCAAGCGCCTTCCGGGTACGCAGCGGTCGGCAGAAGGTCGCCCAGGCCAGGGCCGATGAACTCGCATATACCTTGCGGGTGAAATACACCGGTATCAGGGGCCTCGAGTTATCCGGCAGCTATCAACACCAACAGGACTCCAGCCAGCTCGGCCACGACGGGCTCGACGAAGGTAATCTGTTCAGCGTTCATGGCATCTGGCAGCGCGGACCTTTCAACCTGCGCGCGTTATGGGCTCGGTGGCAATTCGAGGGCACGGCGGCGGCACTTGCCGACGTGGAAAGGCAGACGGGCTGGTACATCGAACCAAGCATGAGGTTCACCCAGGGAGACAGCGAATGGGGCATTTACACCCGCTACGAAGATCTGCAGGGCGCGCGCACCCGCGACCGTTTCCAGCAGTGGGAGCTCGGGATAAACTACTGGCCCACGGACAACGTGGTATTGAAGGCCGACTACCGTAACCGGGAACACGACCATGACGCCGATGCGGGACGAGACTTCATGGCCTTCGATCTGGGACTCGGCTATCACTTCTAGGCGGTTGTCGGGCCGGGCCCGCGAATCGTTTTCAGCGACTTAAGCAACCTTGGGAGTCCAACGGCTTCTTTTTGACTACGTTTCTTTTTGACTGCGATGTGGCACAATTGTTATATGCGAATGCGAATGATTCTCGGTATGTTTCTCTCCCTGCTGACATCGATGTCGGCAGCCGCCGATCGGCTCTATCAGACGCCGAACGCATTCGTGGACGAAGCCTTCGCAGGCGTGCCACCGGCGGCGAGTGCGCTCTGGCTGCAGCCGGAGTTGCGCTCCGAGCTTGGCGATATCCTGGGCCACAGGCCCAGCTTACGGATTCGCTACTGGAGCAGCGGAGGCAGAACCGCCTGGATTTTCGATGAGATTGGGAAAACCCGCCCCATCACCACGGGGGTTGTGGTCAACGCCGGCGCCATCGAGGACATTCGCGTCCTGGTTTTTCGGGAAAGCCGGGGGTGGGAGGTCAAACATTCATTTTTTACCCGACAGTTCCACAGCGCCCGGCTTGCCGATAACCAGAAACTCGATCGGCACATCGATGGCATCACCGGTGCAACGTTTTCTGTCCGCGCCATGAAACGAGTGGCTCGTGCCGCGCTGTTCCTCCACGAACACTCCCAGTCTTCAGCAGGAAGCCTCGCTCAAGCCCGATAACCTGAATGTCCGCGCGATTGCCACGAATCAAGCCTCTCAACCGTTGGCATAGATACGCAGGTGTCAGCGCGGCAGGGTTGCTGATGTTTTTGCTGGCCACGGGACTACCCCTGCAATTCAGCGCCGAATTGGGCCTGGGGACAAGTTACGTTTCCAGCAACTGGGTACTTGCCTGGTACGGTATTACGGCGCCCGATGTCGTCGTTGGCAGCGGCCCTGTCGTACAGGTGGACGACCAGCTCTACTGGCAATCTCAATTCATCGGAAGGAGCCAGACGCTGATTGGTGCCGTGACAAAACAGGATTTTCTGATCGTCGCGACCCGCCACGAAATACTGATTTTCCACACGGGAACCCGAGAGACCTATGACACCTCGTATCTGGATGTTGCGCTCAAACACATTGGCCAACGGGGTGACCGGATATATCTGGAAACTTCGAACGGTCTGCTCGTCGGAGACCACAACCTCGTCAACTGGACAACGAACAACGAAACGGTCGACGACATAACCTGGGCGACGACAGCGCCTCTCGCTGCCACCGAGAGCGAATCGTTTCGAACAGCCTACCGCTCGCGTCTTTTGAGTACGGAACGCTGGCTACAGGACCTGCATAGTGGTCGTTTTTTCGGTGCCGCGGGCGTAATTGTCATAGATATCGCCTCTGTATTGCTTTTGATTCTCGCCATTACCGGCCTCATGATCTGGTGGCGATCCCGCAGCGTTTAGGGTGAGTGGACCCTTGTCTCCCGATTCCACGGATTCGAGATATAATCGCTTCCGGTGCTGCAATATCGCTGCCGACGGTGAATGATGTCACGCTTCGCTCACCGCAGTCGTCTCAACCGCGCGGATCGGCGTTTCAGCAACAAACTATTTGTCAGTACGGTTCGACATATCTCCAAATGAAACAGTTCCGGCCATGGTAGGTACGGTTTCCGACGAACAGCTGGTGGCTCGTGCACTCGCGGGATCTAACAATGCCTGGCAAAAACTGGTGAAACGATATGAGCGACGTGTGTACAACTACGCCCTGCGCATGGTGGGGCATCCAGACGACGCGGCGGATCTGATGCAGGAAGTATTCATGGGCGTCTACCGTAACTTGCCCGGATTTCGCGGCGATGGTGTTTTTGCCGCGTGGCTGTTTCGTATCGCGAGCTTTCGCTGCACCGACTATCTGCGGCGCCGACGTTTTCACGATTCATTCGACGAGCAACTCTCCACCGCCCGGAGCCCTTTTGATCCACAAGCCGCGGCAATGACCACTCACGCCAACCAACAAATCAGGGAGGCGCTGGCAAGTCTCCCCGCCGAACAACGCCACGTGCTGGAGTTGAAGTTTTTCCAGCAGTTCACGTTCGAAGATATCGCCCAACAGTTGGGAATCTCCCCCAATACGGCAAAAACACGCTTGTACAGCGCTCTGCGCAAGCTCAAGAAACATGAGGAGCTGAAAGATGCACTGTGAACACGTGCAATCGCTGCTATTCGAATACGCAGACCACCTGCTCGCCCAGACCACCCAGGATCAGGTGAGCGAACATCTGAACACGTGTTCTACGTGTTCGGCGGATTACGACGCCATTCTGGAAATGATATCCCACGCGCGGGTGTGGCACGACCTGCCCGCCCCGGCCTGGCAGATTCCGAAGATCCCCTCCCGTGTTGATTTCTGGCGGTTCAGCCAATGGTTTCCGAGCCTCGCGAGCACCGTTGCGCTGGTACTGGTGGGCGCCATCTACTTGAATAATTCCGCCTCGAACGCCGAACGGACAGCAACGCCGCTTTCATCTCCATCATTCCCCAATTCTGTGGATCTTGCGGATCCCGATCGAGGAAACCAGATGCAGACGGCACTGGAAAGCAACAGGGCCCAGCGTCAACAGGAACTCGAAGCGCTGGTGAGACTGCTCAAAGGCGAGATGGATCGCCGTTCTTTGGAAACCGAAGAGAGCCTGCGTTACGTGATCGCTCACCAGATTCAGGGCCAGCGAGAGCTGGACGATCTGTACCAGCGCGTCCAGAAAATCAGCTATCCCTCACCGCAACAGGGGCAAATGCAATGAAGGCGGCGCTGTTGGCAACGGTGTTAGCCGCGACCTTGTCGGCACCGGCCGGTCATGCCCGGACGGTCGACAATCTCGACGCTATCGTTCGGGAGATGGAAATTGCGAAAGAGGTGTTTCGCTCGTCGATAGGGAATTCCATCTCCGAAGAAATCCGGATCTCCAGCGTCGATGCTCAGTACCTGGCGGGACAGGGCGTCCTCATATCCATAGATGTCGTTCGTCCCTGGTTCAAAATCAACAAACCTGGCCAACACCCTTATGCCGACTTCTATTCCAACGTCGAGATACCCGAGATCGTGCAGAAAATCTTCATGGATCTGAGAATCTCCGTGCCACCCTACGATCCAGAGGAGTTGGACGAGCTGCGGGAATTGAGGTCCGAACAGCGTGAGCTGCGCAAAGAGCAGCGCGAACTGCGCGCGAAAACCAGGGTCAAACGCAGAGAACTGGTACGGGCCGATGATACGGACGAGCGCGAGGAAATCTCCGAGGATATCGTCGACCTCGAGCAGGAACTGAGAGCGGTCGACGCCCAGATCGACGCGCTGAACACCGATCTCGATGCGCAGTACAAACGCCTGAGCGAAGCCCGCTCAAAAAACTCAATAACGAATACCCGGCTGGATATCGATGCGGCAGTGGCGGAAACCGCCTGCAACTACGGTAGCACCTTCAAAACGTTGGGCACGCAGAAATTCCTGACGATTGCGGTCAGCCAACGCAACCTGATCAGATATTTCGTCTTCAAGCTGGAACACATCGGTGCCTGCCGTCGAGGCGACATCGACCCGGGAGAATTGCTGGACCGTAGCGACGTCTACGAGACGTAATCCTTCCTAAAGGCGCTCATTCAGTCGATGTCGAGCAACTGCCGATACTCGCGCATATGGCGTAGCGCCGACACCTCGTCACCTCGGGTCTCACAGATCCGTGCCAGGTTGAAATGGGCATCCGGTACCGCCGGCGCTCGCCGGTAGTACTCGGCCGCGGAATCGACTTCATCGAGCTCATCAAAAACCGTGCCCATGTTGTAAAACGCCAACTGATGGTCGGGCGAGGATTCCAGCGCTAATTTATAATGCTGCTTGGCACGCTTCAAGTCACCTTTCAGCTGTAACAATCTGCCGAGATTCACGTGTGCATCGGCGCTTTTTGGATTGAGCGCCAATGCTCGACGGTAGGCCTCCGGAGCTTTTTCGGGATCCACTTCCTCCAGATCCAACCCGACGTTGTACCACTCGTCGCTATTCAGCTCGTCTGCTTCCTGGGCGAGGATGAAATGCCTGTTGGCAAGACTTGCCACGTTGTTGGCGAGTTCCCGCACCGAAAAATCAAGATGCCCCTGGCCGCTCTCGACATCCCAGACCTGATTCTCTTCGCGGATGACAACATTGCTGCCATCCGCAAATATGCGCAGTGCGGCGAGGGACTTCACCCGATTGAGTTCCCCCTGTAACTTGAGGAGTACCTTGTATGCCTTGCGAGTCGACACCTTGGCGTCCAGCAACCCCTTGGCGGTACGCAAGAGGACGACATCCTGGAAGGTGAAGCGAAATTCGTTTCGCCCACCACGAATCGGACGCAGCAACTCGCGCCTTACGTAATGGCGCACCTGCGCCGGTCTCAAACCGATGAGCTCGGATACTTCCCGAGTACTATACCCACCACCCAATGCGAAGAATTCCTATCCGCTGGATCGTTTACGTCCTTTGCCGGCCGGCTTCGTTACGCCTTTGGCCGTAGATCTGGCCGCGGCGCGTTTGCCCACTCTGCGAGCGGATTTTCGATCGCCTTTTGCATTGACGGACGCCTTCAGTGCCTCCATGAGGTCGACGATCTTGCTTTCCGGCGCCTCTTCGGGCGGAACCGAAATTTCCTGACCATCCACCTTCTGCTGGATGAGTTCCATCATACGCGAGCGGACTTCGTCTTCGTAGTTTTCTGGCTGAAATTTTTCATTTACCCGTTGTTCGATGATCGTGAGAGCAAGTTCCAGCTCCTCCTCTTTG
>JAPUJX010000604.1 GCA_027295975.1 Gammaproteobacteria bacterium | reverse complement strand
GTATTCGAGGTGTTCGGTCCAGGTTTTGTGGTACGCCTCCATGGACAGTTCACTCATGTATTCGGCAAGGGCGCCGCTGTGGTCGTCCCAACGTGTCAACCGTTGTGCCTCATGGTGGGAAAGCCCGTTCCATCCTGCATTTTTTCGGACCTCGGGAACCTAGTGCCAACGCCGGTAACAGCGGTGTAGTGCGCCACCGGGATTGTCTCATGCCAAAGGCTGAAACGTGCAAGCGATTGCAGGGTCACCCAGGCGTTATACTGTGCTCATGGCAGATGCACCAAGTCGCCCGGTACCCTACATGGAGCGAACGCGTCGTTATTACGAGGCTCAGGCGTTCGACAAGGCATACGTCTGGGCGCATTTCCCGGAGGTTCCGTTCATACCTCTCGAAAAACCCCTGGAGGTATCGACCCTCGCGCTGATCACCACCGCGAGTCTCTATGATCGCACGCCCATGGATCCGCGGGAGGTAACTTCGGGTTCGACCCTGGAACCACCCGTGCGGCTGTTTGCGAATGATCTGTCGTGGGACAAAAATGCGACACACCTCGAAGATCTCAATTCTTACTTCCCCATCGAACATCTCAAAGATCTCGTCGCCAGCGGTCGCCTCGGCGGCTTGGCCGAGAGGTTTCACTGCGCACCGACGTCTTACAGTCAGCGACAAACACTCGCAACGGACGCGCCGGAAATATTGCGCCGTTGTCGGGAAGACGGCGTGGACATTGTTCTCCTCGTGCCGCTGTGACCCGTTTGCCACCAGACCGTCGGTCTGGTTGCGCGTTATCTGGAAGCCGCCGGCATGCCGACAGTCATCCTCGGATCGGCGCGCGACGTCGTTGAACATTGTGGCGTGCCGCGCTTTCTGTTCACAGATTTCCCACTCGGAAATCCCTGTGGAACCCCCTACGACCGGGATATGCAATATGCGATCACCGGGCTGGCTCTGGACGTTCTCGATCGGGCCAAAACCCCGCGGCACACCGTGCAATCAGACTACAGTTGGGGCGACGACCAATCGTGGCGCGAGGGTTACCTCCAAGTGCGCGGAGAAGACGCCGCCAGACTGGCGTTACTGGGCAGGGAAAACAGGTCCCGCCGCGAGCGGCTCAAGTCCGCGGGAAAAGGGCGTGACGATGCCTGACTAAAGCCCGCCAACACCCGACATACACCACCGGCAATCGAGATCGCCGCGGCGAGATTCGAGTTGTTGCCGCCGAGCGGGCGCCCAGCGGCGGTATGCGAGGACAGGTTTGCAAAAGTGTGCGCAAGTACAAGCAAACGGTTTGCATTCTGCGGATACTGTCCACACTCAATTCTGATTGTTACAACAGGATAGCGCCGTTTGAACCTCTGTGGTCTTATCAAAGACCAGCAACTCCGTGAGCGCTTGTCGTTATTGGCGGCAACCGCGGGGTGGAGTTGCTGGTTGACGGACGACCTAGCCACGCTGGTGAACATGCTGACGACCGTCACCCCAACGCCCGATGTGGTGGTGAGCGACGACAGTCGAGCGTTTTCGCACCTGGCATTCAGCAGTGCCGCATTGGTATTTCTGGGTTCCGAAGCGGCCGGGGCAGCCATCGCCACCATCAACCCGGATAACGACGATACGGTGCTGTATCAACAGTTGAAAACCTGCGTGAACCTGCGCCGTTTCCAATCGCGGTTCGCCGAACCCGAACGTACCGAACCCATCACCAGCCTGCCGCGCCACGAGGAGCTCTTCAAGTCCCTGCAGCGCTACAACGGCATGCCAATGGGCCTGATGATCATTCACATCGATCACGCCGAACACCTGTATGCGAGTCTCGATCCGGTCAGCAAGACGGATCTCTTGAGCGCTCTCGGCGCGCACATCCGCCATGTGCTGCCACATGTCGGGGAGCTCGGATTTTACAACGCATCCTGTTTCATCTTTGCTCTCCCGGGCACGAGCGAACAGGTGTTGGGCGAAGTCAGTCAGCAACTGCTGAGCGACGCCCAGCTGCCCGTAATGTATCGCGGCGGTGAAATATTCATCACCGTCAGCATCGGCTTCAGCTTCGAGGCAAGATTCGCTGATTCCGGGAGAATCTGGGCGGATGCGTGGCAGGCGATGGGGAGAGCGGCGGAACAAGGGGGTAACCGCGCAGAAGGCCCAATTGACACCAATCTCTCCGAACGTATCCCCGAGGCACTGGGTCGCGATGAGTTCTCCCTGGTGCTTCAATCGCAATGGAGTTTGAAGGACACAAAATTGCGCGGCGCGGAAGCTCTGTTGCGCTGGCAGGGGATGGAAGTGGGCGAACTCGCGCCAAATCACTTCATCCCCATAGCCGAGCAACACGGGCATATGGCGCGCATCGGAGATTGGGTGTTGGAGCGTGCCTGTCGCGAAGCCTCTACCTGGTTCGAGCGGCTGATCGATCCGTTGTGGTTGTGTATCAATGTGTCACCCCAACAGTTTCACAACAACGCGATCTCCAATCAGATCGATCGTATTCGACGCGAAAGATGGCTGGAACCGACAATGCTCGAACTTGAGCTCTCCCACGAAAACATGCTGCATCTGGTAGACGACTACCGCGATCAGCTTTACGGTTTACGCGATCTCGGCGTTCGCTTCGCCCTCGACAACCTCGGCCACTCGCTCATAGACACGCCAAAACTCCTTCGTTGTCCGGTCGACACCCTCAAAATCGATCGCTCACTGATTGCCGACATCGAGACCGATCCGCAGGCAGCGGATCTCGTTCAGCAGATCTGTCGGCTGAGTAATCGATACAAACTGAGAGTCGTGGCGGTGGGCGTGGAAAACGAGGCGCAGCTCGAGCTTCTCGGCGATTTCGGCTGTAACGACGTACAGGGTTATCTATTGTCGCAACCAATCGCGTTGCATGATTTTCGCCAATTACTCGTCAGGCCCGCCTTTTCCAATCCGGCTTTTCCGGTCAGAAAGTCAACTGAACAGGGAACCAGCTAAAACCTGCTTTTCTCAAGAAGATAAAGGTTCTCTTCCATTGGGTTCGGGAGCCATCCTGACCATGTTATAAAGCGGCTATGCAACTCATCACCCACGCCGATTGCCTCGAGCACAGGATGATGCCCGGTAATCCGGAGCGACCGGAACGCTTGAGCGCGCTGTTACGGTATTTGCACAACAGTGGCCTGCAGGCAGACCTGGACACCCGGTTGGCGGAACCCGTCGACCTCGAATCTCTGGGCGGCGTGCACGACCTGACCTTTCTTCAATCCCTCAACGCGGCAATCCCAGCCTCGGGCTGGATTAATGTCGACCCGGATACCGCTATGGGACCTGGAAGTCTACGCGCCGCGGCGTTGGCCGCCGGGGCCGTCAAAGGGGCGGTTACCGAGGTGTTGTGCGGTAACACGCAGCGCGCTTTCTGCGCCGTGCGACCTCCCGGGCACCATGCGGAAGCAGATGCGGCCATGGGTTTCTGTTTTTACAACAGTATCGCCCTGGGAGCGGTTACCGCACTCGGCGACGATACCATCGACCGGGTCGCCATCCTCGATTTCGACGTGCACCACGGCAATGGAACGGTGGACATATTCAAGGACACCCCGGAAGTGTTGGTGTGCTCCAGTTTTCAACACCCGTTTTATCCGCACCGCTATTTCGACATCGAGCGAGACAACATCGTCAACACTCCACTGCCCGCGGGCACAGAAAGCGCGGCGTTCCGCAAAGCGGTCGAGCACGATTGGACCCTGGCGGTGGAAACACATCGGCCCCAGATCATCCTGGTGTCCGCCGGATTTGATGCACATCGTGACGATCCGCTCGGCGGGTTACTCCTCCAGGACGACGACTTCCGCTGGATCACCGAATTGATCGTGGACCTGGCTAACCGATACTCCGAGGGGCGGGTCGTATCCGCACTGGAGGGAGGTTACGATCTCAATGCGCTTTCGCGATCGGCACATGCGCATATCGAGGTGTTGTCCGGCGGCTGAATTTGTGAAAGGGTTCTATTACACTCGCAAAAGAGTTCGTCCACTACACCTGCGTATAGATCCCCGATTGCACCCGCAGAGAGGTCGGGGGTTTTCTTATTAGCGCAACGCTTAGTCCCTCCGGGATGCCCTCAATTCGCGAACTTGCCCCAAGCGGGTCAATTCGCTTCTTTCAGCTTCGCTTATAGCGCGAATAAAAAAAACCCCGACCTCTCTGCTATTGATTCCGAGATTCGAGTCCGGCGCCGGTACTCTCGAACGGGACAAGCAACACAAC
>JAPUJX010000603.1 GCA_027295975.1 Gammaproteobacteria bacterium | reverse complement strand
GGGTACTGAGTATCGAGCCCGAACACCTGGCGGCACTCAGCGCTATCGAGGGCTTGGCCGAGCAGTGGAAAGACGACGTATTGGCCGCGTTGAGGCAGGGAAATCTCGCGGCGGCCGAAACAAAACTCGACGAGTCCGTTGGGGCTTTCCCCGCAGACCCCACCCTCGAAAACCTCACCCAGCGACTCACGAATCATCAGCACGCAAACAGTCTGCTGACCAGCACTCAAGCGTTGTTACGGAGCCATGGACTCTCGGACATATCGTCGGCAACGGCCGCTATTCAGGCATATAAAGAAGTCCTTCGCCTGGCGCCGGACCACAGTGTCGCCGTTGCCGAGTTGGATGCCCTGGCGGAACATTATTCGGATCTCGCTGGAACGGCAGCGGACAGCGGTGACGTGGACAGCGCCATGAATTATCTCGACCGGGCGAGCGCGGCAAACGCCGATCTGCCGGACCTTGCGCTGGCACGGGAAAAAATCCAACAAGCGACCACGCTGCGGGCGGCGATTGCCGAGATGCTTCAGCAGGCAAGCGCCTATCGAGTGGCCGGCGCCCTCATCAATCCGGCGGGAGAGAACGCGGCCGAACTGTATCACAGCGTGCTGGCGACAGACCCGGATAATGTCATCGCCATCCAGGGAATTGGTGAGATTGTCTCTCAACTCCTCAATCTTGCGACCCAGTTGTTGGGTGATGCGCAATATTCGCGGGTCCAGGACCTTGTGGACCGCGCCAGCGCCGTGGGGATAGCGCCGGCGGCCGTCAACGAGATTAAAGAACGATTGGATGCGGAGGTGTTGCGCCTGGCTACGGTCGAGCGCCACCTGGGTAACGCAGAGGTCTTGTTGAGCCAGGGTTTCATCACCGAGCCACAAGAGGGCAACGCCGTTTCCCTGCTGCGCGAAGTCGAGCGACTCGACCCGGGTAACGCGACCGCGCAAACCCTGCTGACGCGCTCTGCCACGCGATTGGCAAGCGTTGCCCGGGAAGCATACGCGGTAGGCCTGATCGCGGAGGCCAAACATTATCTGGAACTTGCGCTGACGGTTACGCCCGATGTGGAGACCTGGCGATCCCTTAGAGAAGATTGGGAGAAAGATGCTGCATCCCCTTGATATAAAATACTATTTAAGTTGGAAGGGTGAGCGAAAAGAGCTTGCGGCCAGCATCACGATAGGCCGTCATCTGGAAAACGATCTGGTATTCGCGGGGGAGGATGTACTGGACTATCACCTGCGTATCGAAGCGACGAACCGCGGTCCCCGCGTTTACCCCCTCGGGGAGGCAAGCCTGACCTTGAACGGTGCCCACAAAGAGGAGCCCGTCAGCCTGATCATCGGCGACATCCTTGAGGTGGGCCAGAACGCGCTGGCGATTACCGCCGAATTTGACGAACTCCCCGAGGCGGACGAGTGGTGGTTGTACGGCAGCGACGACAATACAACGTACAAACTCACCGGCGAAATGTCGGTGGGCCGCGACAACCACAGCGACATCTTCATACCCGACGATCATATCTCGCGTGGTCACGCGCGTTTTCGGACCGAGACGAAAGTGGTGTGGCTCCAGGATCTGGATTCCGCCAACGGCACCTATGTAAACGGTGAACGGTTGGTTGGCGGATGTCGATTGTTTCATGGCGATGAGGTCGCTTTCGACGCGATCAGGTTTCAACTGGTAGGCAAGGGCGCGGACCTCACCCCGGTACGCAAGCACGAAAGCTCACCCAACCAGCCGCTTATCAAGGATATGCCTCGTGGCCCGCTGGATACGACCGAGATCTCGGTGGTCAATCCTGACGATCGAGCGCTGATCGTTCCGGCGGATACCGCTGCCACCGGCGCCTTTTTTCTCGGCGCGAGCGATCCGGTCAACGGATTGGTATTTCGTATTGGAATCGGTCGAACCACCATCGGGCGCGATGAAAATTGCGACATAGTCGTTAAAGATCTGACGGTTTCGATTCGCCACGCCGAGATCGTCCGTCGGCCCGAGGGTTGCACGATTTCCAATCTGATGGCGACGAATGGTACCCGGGTAAATGACCGGCAGGTGCAAAACGCGGAACTCTGCGACGGAGATGTGTTGTGTCTTGGACAGGTCAGGTTGATATTCAAAAACGTTCCGGTCAGCAAACCCGACAGCGGTGTGTTGAGATATGTCCGCTGGGTGATGCTTGCCGGTTCGCTGGTACTTGCCGGTTTGGTCGTGTGGTTGTTGCTTGATTGAAGCAAGACTCGAGAATGTTTGACGGACACCCTGGATGTCGTTGAACACCGGATTGCTTTTCCTCGAGGTGCAATCTATTCTTCGCGCCGGTTTTGGCTGGAGTTCATGGAGCAGGGTGGCAAAATGGGTGTGACGATTCCGTTTCGAAGGGAACTCGATTTTCGCTACGGCGAGGTCGCCGAAATTGGATCTGGAATTCGGCGCGTTATCGCGAACAACCCAAGCCCGTTCACCCTGCATGGTACGGGAACTTACATTCTCGGAACGGGTGAGGTGGCGGTCGTCGACCCTGGTCCGGCCGATCCGAATCATATCCAGGCTATCCTCGCGGCACTCGATGGTGAGACCATTTCTCACGTTCTGGTTACGCACACGCACATGGATCACTCTCCCGGCTGTGCGCTGTTGAAGCAATTCAGCGACGCGCCAACCTATGCTTATGGGCCCCATGGCGCTGGCAAGCTCGAGGAAGGTGTTTCGGTGGAAGAGGGTGGTGATATGGAATTCGTGCCCGATCAACTCGTCAGGCACGGCGATGTGATCGAGGGGGGCGATTGGTCGGTGGAGTGCGTGTACACCCCCGGCCACACCTCCAACCACATCTGTTACCAGTTGCGCGAGGCTAAAGCACTTTTCAGCGGCGATCATGTCATGGGATGGTCCACGAGCATCATCTCCCCACCGGATGGCGATATGCTGGCCTACATGAATAGCCTGGAACTGCTGCTGGACCGCGACGATGATCGTTACTGGCCGACACATGGACCCGCGATCGACGATCCGAAACCTCATGTGCGGGCTTTCATCGAGCATCGCCGCGAGCGCGAGCGGCAAATTCTGGAATGCGTGGGCAAGGGCGTTTCCCACATTTCGGACATGGTGCCGTTGATGTACACCGAAACGCCCGAATTCATGTACCCGGCTGCCGGGCGCAGCGTTCTGGCTGCCGTGGAGTGCCTTGTTGCCCGGGGGGATCTGGCGACCGATGCGGCCGTGTCGCTGAGC
>JAPUJX010000602.1 GCA_027295975.1 Gammaproteobacteria bacterium | reverse complement strand
CCCTGCGCTGGTGTGGGTGCATGGCGGTCCAGGTGGACAGAGCCGCCCCGGTTACAACCCCTTGATCCAACACCTTGTGAATCATGGATATGCGGTGCTCGCGGCCAACAATAGAGGCTCGTCGGGATACGGAAAAACCTTCTTTCACATGGATGACAAAAAACACGGCACGGTTGATCTCGATGATATCGTTTTCGCCGGTAAACACCTCGCGGGCCTCGATTGGGTGGACGGCGAGCGTATCGGCATCATCGGTGGAAGTTACGGCGGCTACATGGTTGCCGCGGCATTGGCTTTCCGACCGGATGCTTTCGAGGTCGGCATCGATATCTTCGGTGTCACCAACTGGGTCAGAACCCTGAAGAGCATTCCACCCTGGTGGACGGCTAACAAGGTGGCACTTTACGACGAACTGGGTGATCCAGTGACGGATGAGGAACGCCTGCGAGCGATTTCGCCGCTGTTCCATACGGAAGGCGTTCGGGTTCCATTGCTGGTGATTCAGGGCGCCAACGACCCTCGCGTGCTGCAGGTAGAAAGTGACGAGTTGGTCGCAAACGTACGTTCAAATGGAGTAAGCGTCGATTATATGGTTCTCGAAGACGAAGGCCATGGGTTCTCGAAACGGGGAAACCGCATCGCGGTTTCCGAGGCGTTCCTGACGTTTCTCGAGAAAAATCTCGCGTTGACCAGCATCGATTGAACGACATTGGGAGTGGACGGGTGAATGTTTTGAATGTTATGAAAAAGTTACTGCTGGTGGGTTTGTCCGGGCTGCTGTCGCCGTTGACCCACGGGGCGGATGTCGAGTTGCCGCGATCGCTGGATAGGGATGGTTTTCAGGAGGTGCTGGCGGTCTCGGGCGATGTCTACATCTCGGGACAACCGGACGAAGCCGGTCTCGCCAGAGCGAAGTCACTGGGAGTGACGACGGTCGTCAATCTGCGAACGCACCGGGAAACGGACAATCGCAATATTGTTCCATACGACGAGCAGGCCGGTGTCGCCGCGTTGGGTATGCGGTACGTCCATATACCCCAGGGAGGACCCGATACGCCTTATCACCCGGCAGCCGTGGATCGTTTTGCCCAAGCTGTAGAAGCAGCCGAAGGCAAGGTGTTACTGCACTGTACGGTAGCCTGGCGGGCCAGCCATTTGTGGGCCGCGTATCTGGTCAAGTACAAAGGTCTGGATCTGAAAGAAGCCGTGCGCCATGGCCGGGCGGTGAATTTTGGCACGTTGCCATTGGAAGGTTTTCTCGACGAGTCGTTGACGATGGACTACCAGGTGGATCGATAATGGATACCCGGGACGGCGAAAAGTCGGCTCGACGGCTGTTACCAGGGAGCAACCAATGACCGAATTGTTTGAGGTGATGTACAACTGCCGCGCGATGCGCAGGCTCGACTCGAAACCGGTGCCGGAAGAATTGCTGTTGAAGCTCATAGAGGCCGCCAACCAGGCCCCGAGTGGATCCAACCAGCAGCGCGCGAGGTGGATTATCGTGCGAGATTCCGAACAACGTAAGCGTTTGGCGGCGCTGAACAAAAAGGCGGTGGAGGCTTACGTTGGGCCTCAATCCGGCCGGGCGGGAGAATTGCCGCATCAATCGGCGGAGAAACGTCAGCGAATGCTGGATTCTGTCTTGTGGCAGGCGGAACACATGCAGGAGATTCCGGCGTTGGTGATTGCATGTTTTGAATTTGACGGCCCGGTTGAGGCCGGTCAGGCTGCTCGCGCAGGTGGTTCTATCTGGCCGGGCGTGCAGAACCTGTTGTTGGCTGCGAGAGCTCTGGGTCTGGGCGCCGCACTGACCACCCTGGGACTGAGCGATCGAACAGCCAGTAGAGAGGTGTTGGGTTTGCCGGAGAACATGGAAGCGTTCGGTCTCATCCCCATAGGTTATCCGTTGGGGAACTTTGGTCCTGTGACGAGACTTCCGGTCGCCGAAACGATGCGCTGGGATCGCTGGACGGAAACTTGACGGGTTCTTGTGTCGCGGCCTAAGTAGAACCGGCCTCGGCGGCTTGCTCGCGGGTGTAGAAATCATCTCCGCGCACAAACCCGGAAATGATCGTGGGTTTTACCGAGATGATTCTGCCGTTGAGGTCGTGGCCGACCGCCCATTCTTCGGGAAGGCCTTCCATGAGGTGAATCGGCGCGGGTCTACCATCGGAGAAGCGCGAAATCTGCACCCTCCCGGTCTTCCTGTCATAAAATGCGGGGACAAAACCCAGTGTTTTGTTGTTTGTGCTGATGCCGCTGGTACCGGCAAAAGCCCGATTTTCTCGATGTAGGGACTGTGCGTTCAGCCCTGGTGTTACCCTGTCCATATTCGAAATCCTTCCTGTACTGCCGGACTTCTTTTTATTTGCACCGCTTATTGGTGCACGCTTGGATACCTTTCAGCATAACTTCAGCATAACTTGTGCCAACCGTCGGGTTTTTTACTTAACTAACTGTTTTAACAGAGTAATTTGAGATTTTGTTTTGTTTGGGGACGCGCCAGTTGGTGAACAGAATGTGACGCTGGACAGGACTGTTGGCCCATTTTGGGTTCCTGGTGGTCTTTTTTCGGGACAGGCCGCAAAAAACAGCCGCTCGATTGTCGATTTTCGCGATAGCCATCATAAAACCGCTGTTTGCAATTAGACCGCAAGAATCTGAATGCGCGTGTTTGAAATGCGTCGTAAGTTTGTCGTTCTTATGGCTTTGAGTGGCTGATGTGATGAAATGGCAGACGACATCCGCGCGGCTTACGCGCGATGACATATTGGCGGAGAAAAACCACGTCAGTGGTTCCGGGAGCGGAGTGGTGACATCGTATCGAACCGATGATGAGCGCTGGAACGCCTTGGTGGCGAGAGACAGAAACGCTCTGGGGAGGTTTCTCTACGGGGTGATCACTACGGGTGTGGTATGTCATCCAGGCTGCGGTTCCCGGCAACCCAACAGGGAGAACGTCGAGTTTTTCGATACCTTCGAGGCTGCGCGTGAAGCGGGTTTTCGCGCCTGCAAACGGTGTGGTGCGGGTGAGAGTTCTTCCGAAGCGCGCCGGCAGAAACTCGTTGCCGATGCCTGCCGGGATATCGAGACCGCAACTGAAACGCCGAAGCTCGCACAATTGGCAGCCAAGGCGGGGTTGAGCCCGTGGTACTTCCAGCGTTTATTCAAACGCCACGTCGGCGTGACGCCGAAACAATATGCGGCAAGCCATCGCGCACAACGTTTTCGAGTGGAACTCGAACGCGGCAACTCCGTGACCGGCGCGATATACGATGCCGGGTTCGGGTCCTCGAGCCGTGCGTACGATCCCCACGCGCAACGTCTGGGAATGGCTCCGTCGGGTTATCAACGAGGGTCGAGGGGGGAAACCGTTCGATATTCCTTCGCGCAGAATTATCTTGGTTGGGTTGTCGTGGCATCAACCGAACGGGGTCTGTGCGCGATCGAGTTTGCGGATTCGCCCGGGGAACTCAAACGATTATTGCGCGAACGGTTCCCTCAGGCTGAGCTGAAACCGGGCGATGATGCCTTCTCTTCGGTGGTGAAAACGGTGATTGCTTTCCTGGAAGAACCCGAGCGTGGATTAAACCTGCCGTTGGATGTGCGAGGAACGGCTTTTCAGCAGCGTGTGTGGACAGCGCTGCGGGATGTACTAAGCGGCTGCACGGTGAGTTATACGGATATTGCTGCGCGCATCGGGCAACCAGGCGCCGTCAGAGCAGTTGCCGGAGCTTGCGCCGGTAACAAGCTCGCCGTGGCAATTCCATGTCATCGGGTAATAAAACAAAACGGTGAGCTGAGTGGTTATCGATGGGGTGTCGAACGAAAAAAACTGCTGCTGGCCCGCGAGCGGTCCGACCGAACCGAACCATGAACGATAATTCCGCCTGGCTGGAAATACTGGCGGAACGCGGCCACGCCATGATTCCCGAATTTCTCTCGATAAAAACCTGTAAAAGTCTTCGCGAGGGTTATACGGTTGATGCGAGATTTCGCACTACCGTCAACATGCAACGGCACAGCTTCGGTCAGGGGGAGTACCGGTATTTCGATTATCCGCTTGTCCCGCTGGTGGCCGATCTGCGACGGGAGATGTATCGGTTATTGCAAACCGTGGCCAATCTCTGGCAGGAGCGCCTCGACCTACGTGAACGCTATCCACCCGTGCTTGAAGAGTTCCTGGAACGGTGCCATGAAGCAGGACAGTCACGGCCCACGAGTTTGATGCTCAAATACGGTGTCGGTGACTACAACCGCTCGCACCAGGACCTATACGGTGAAGTGCAATTTCCATTACAGGTTGCGGTATTGTTGAGTAATCCGACAAGCGAATTTTGTGGTGGAGAGTTTGTCCTCACCGAGCAGACGCCGCGCAAACAAAACAGAGTGAACGTGGTGCCTCTCGGGATGGGAGATGCCGTTGTTTTTGCGGGCAACGTGTACCCGGGGCTCGGGGCGCGAGGTTTTCACCGCCGTTCCCAGCGTCATGCCGTCAGCGAGGTGCGGGGCGGGGAACGTTACTGCCTCGGGTTGATCTTTCACGACGGGCAGTAGCTTCGTAGCCGTTCGGCTGACCGAATACTAAAAAGGCAAACCCTCGGTTTCCTTCTCGACCCGGGCGGTGACTATGGGCGAGGCCAACGCCCGATCAAGGTAGTTTCGCAGCTTGGGATACTCATCACCGGGCACATCGAAATCACCGTATCGTGCTTGAATGAAACAGGTGACCACCGCGATGTCGGCGATAGTCAAAGTCTCGCCAACGAGGTATCCGTTTTCCGGAACCTGGGTTTCGAGATAACTCAGAGCTTCCGGCATCCCGTTGTCCAGGATGTCCTGCACCACCGCTTCGTCGGTGGGCTGGTTGAAGAACTTTGGATTCAGGAACCGTTGCCGAAAGAGACCCGCGCAGTTCTCGATCAGCTTGGTGTCGGCAAACTCTTCCAGCCAACAGGCTCTGGCTTCGAGCACGGGATCGGTGGGGTAGATGGGTTTGTCTGGAAACAGTCGGTCGATGTAGCGGCAGCTGACGCTGGTATCGCAGACCGTGAACCCATCATGATCCAGCACAGGCACCTTCCCGAGCGGGCTGATGGCGCGGAACTCGGGAGATTCGTCTGCTGGAAAAACCGGCACGTTTTCGTAACTGAGCTCCTTGTATTCCAAGGTCAGCAACAACTTGCGCACAAAAGGAGAAAGCGGCACGCCGTGAACGGTCAACATGATGAAACCCCTGAAGTTGAAGAGCGCAAGTATCTACCACTGCGCCTGTCTGGAGAAGCCCCGGTTTAACACCCGGGAATATCGTAATCAGCGTATTTTGACCGCAAACTGGTCTAACGCGAGGAGCCAGTTTGCGGTCATGTGTTCGAGCATGTTCCGGCCTTTTTCGGCATCGGCGAGGGTCGGGTCGCCGTAAACCCCCGACTCATCAGCTCGGCTGAATTTTCCTGGGGCGTATCCGATCTGAGCAACCGGCTCGGCCCGATAATCGCGTACCGCGCGATCCATCTTTACCAGATCGGGGCGTAGAAACAGCACGATGGAAGTTTCCATCTCATCGGCATGTCCGCCACGTTTTTGTTGGTAGAGGGAATCGGCTTTCTCTGTTTCGAGATCGTCCCACGAAACCACCAGGGTAGGTATGTCGTGATTGGCACGGATTTCCCTGGCGACAATACTCAAAGGTAACCCCGTTGCCCGACCGATACCGGTATTCAGGAATACCAGCGACCTGGCGCCGTGCCGGACGAGGGATTGGGCAATTTCCGCGACGTAATCCTGGAATACCTGCGGGTCGGCAACTTCCGTGCCCGGGTAGTCGCGAAAAGCCGGGAACCAGCCGTGCAGAATTGGCGGGGCAACGAGCACGTTGCTGGTTTTTACGGCCGCATCCATGAGGTGGTGCAACACGAGTTCGTCGGTTTTCATCGGCAGATGGGGGCCATGTTCCTTGGCGCCGGCTCCGAAGGGGATCACCACGATGGGTGTCTCGGCAAACGCGCGCTCCGCATCCTCCCAGGTCAGCTCACCCAGATACTGGCCAGCATGTGCGTACGTCCCCGTCAGGCTCATGAGCAGCAGCACCCTGTGCGTCAAGCGAATCATTTTAACCCTCCTGGTCCCTCGGCATCAGATGGTAGATCGTGGCCATCATGTCCGTGAACTACCTGCCTGCGGGGTTGACGGAGTCTTGTCTGGTCGTGATGCCCAGCGGCCCCCGGGGCATGTACACCTCGAAGCGCGCTCCATCGCGCTGGATCGTGAGCAGAACACTTTCACCGCTGCTGCCGTCCGTGGCGATGGTCATCAGGTCGCGGGAACTGTAAACCCGCCGATTGTCCCACGAGAGCACCGTGTCGCCGGGGAGGAGGCCCACGTCCTCGGCGGCCGAGCCCTGATAGACATCGCGCACCACCAACCTGTTTGAGCGTCCCGCTGCGTAGAGATAGCGATCGTAGGCCTCGTCACCATAGGTGGTCTGCAGAAATTCGCGGGTGTTCGGCAGCTTGGCGATCGAACTCCGGTATTGCT
>JAPUJX010000601.1 GCA_027295975.1 Gammaproteobacteria bacterium | reverse complement strand
TCCGGCCTCGAGTACCTCAGACAGAGTGTTCAATTACTCCCGAACAATCCGACCGTTCACTACCACATCGGGGTGGCGTTGGCGGGGCAAAACCAACCTGAGCCCGCACGACGCGCCTTTTCGAAGGCGCTCAGCATCGGCGAATTTCCCGAGGCGGACGAAGCTCGACAGGCGATGGCCGGGTTGGTGGAATAGGCTTGGTTAAGTTAGCTCTGAGGTTATGGCGTGCCTAATATCACGTAGGATACGCCAATGCTACCGGCCCACTCATCGTAGTCTCCCGAGATCCTGTCGGAGTCCCGCTCCTGGTACACGGCACCAACGGATACGGTGAGGCGGCGTCCTGCCCGCCAGACGAGTTGGATATTTCCAGTTAGCTGGTCGAATTTTTCATTCTCGTCATCGAAATCCCGGGTTGCTATTTCGACGCCTGCGCGCAATCTCGTCAGAGGCGTCAGATCACGAGCAAACGTCACCCCGATTCCCGTGCGAGTGTTGTCGCGTGGAACGTCTTCGTAATCTTCCTCCGAAGCGGATGCCCGTATTCCGATCTGAGATCGACCTATCGTTTGGGTAAGGGAAACCTCAGCGAGGGTTTCCGTAAACACCTCGTTGAGGTCCGTGTTCACCTCAACCGATTCTCCGAAATCGCTCCTGCCCGTTCCGAGCTCCGTGGACCGATCTCTGAATTGCCGGCTGCCGGAGATGGCGACAACCGTGTTGATACCCGCCTGCCAGGAGATGTCCAGGTCGAATATGGAGCCGTCAATGTCTTCGCGGTTCATGGTTCTGCCGACGGTACTGTAACCGCCGGTAAAGGAAAACTGGCTGTTGCTCCCGGTATTCGAGATAGTTACCGAGCCGGTCCAGATATCCAGATCGGGGGCAAACAGGCTGTCGAAATCCACCCTGTCGTTGCTGACATCGAACGATAGCGATCGAGTTCTGGAAAGTGCCACGATATAACGAGCCGTACCCATTTGCCGCTCGCTATCGGTCTGCGTTTCGTTATAGTCCACGTCGGTGTACAGATATGCCAGTTGAAATTCGTTACCGCGGGGGGATCGAAATCTCAAGGTGGGACCGGCTTCGGTAGTGGAAACAACCTGTAAGTTGTCAGGGGTTACCGCGTTGATTGCCCTCAATGGGGACTCGGTACGCGAATTTCGCACGACAAAATCGAGCCGTTCGGGCACCATGTGCCATAACAACTCGGCACTGCCGGTAGTGGCGTTTTCATCGTCGAAGACATCTTCTTCATAGAGGCGCCTTTCAAAATCGTAGCCGCCGTTGAGTTCGAGGTTTGGGCCTTCGTGGTCCGCGTTGACGGTAAACCCCGGCTTGTGAGTCCACTCTTCAATCTCGTTGTCGCTGGATAATGCTGTATTGGTGGTGTACTCGGCCGTGTAACCAACCGCCAGATCCCATTGCGCGGACCAGCTTGGCGCCGCCAGCAGGTAGCCTATGAATATGGTGCAGCCAGGTAGTTTGATGCGCATAAGCTTCTCGTTGGGACTAAAAAATTCTTTCCGGTATGGTCACGATGTCTCCAGGAGCGAGGGCGTAATTTGTGCTCATGTCACCTTTCCTCAAGATGCGTTGCAGGTTCACTTTCAGTCGTTCGCCGTTACCCCGGAATAGAATTGTTTTCGCGGGATTAGCAAATTCGTTGGTCCCTCCGGCTTCGAGGATCACATCGAGCACCGTCATCCCCTCCCGGTGAGGAATGGACAGCGGATTCACGATGGCTCCCGTGACTCGGACCCGGCAACGATAGGAGTCGGCGGCCATGTTGCTGACGATGATTGTGACATACGGATCTCTGATATAGGTTGACAGCCGTTCGACGATAATGGCACTCACCTGTTCGGGAGTCTGATCCCCGACCGCAACGTCGCCTGCGAGAGGCACGGAGATCTTACCGTCGGGCCGTACCGGAACCACAACGCTCAAGTCTTCGTTACGCCATACCCTGACGTTCAACTGATCGCCAACTCCGATGCGATACTCGTCACCGCAGCTCGACACGTCGGCGATAGCTGCGGGGGGGGGCCACACCGCCGCTTGTGCAACCGGCGAGGAAACCAAGGATGCATAACGCGACCAAGTTGACAATGCGTATCGAACTCATCGACTTCGTCCAGAATTAACTATTTTCAATACCTCGGATGATAACCGCTTTGGAAACACAAAAGTCATAGGTCATAAAAGTCGCTTACATCTGCCTACAGAAGTACGACAGACAGACTTGACGATTTCGTCAACAATCCCGCCAGACGACCCGCACAGGAAGGCGTGCTTTTTATGGGGTGGGCCGGTCTCACCGGCCCAGGAAATCTGGGGTTCTTTTCTCCTGGAAAGCACGTCTTCCTTCTTTATAGTCTGCGCTGTCGAAACACTCGTCGACCAGCGAGCGCACCGTGTCCAGGTCGTCCTCGCGCCCGCCACGTTCCCAGGCGTCCACCGCCGCCTTGGCGGCCTTGATCGTAAGCGGCGCGTTTCCGGCGATCCGGTGTGCATAATCGACCACCTCCTGCTCGATGACTTCCCGGTCGACAATGAAGTTGATGAGACCCATGTGATGTGCTTCCCGCGCATCCATGAAGCGCGCCGAGAACATGATGTCCCGTGCTCTCGCGGGGCCGACTATGCGAGCCAGTTTGGCTAATCCCTGGTAATCGTAACCCAGACCCAACTTTGCCGCCGGTATGCCGAAGGTCGAATCCGGCGTGGCGAAACGAATGTCGGCAGACAGGGCGGTCGCGAGTCCGCCACCGATACAATATCCCTCGATGAGCCCGATCAGGGGTTTTTCGAAGGTTGCCAACCACCGGCTCGCAAGGCCGGCAATCTTGCCGTACGTTTCTTTCTGCCTGGCGCTCGAACGTTTGGTGTCGAATTCGGAAATATCAGCGCCCGAAACGAACGCTTTTCCGCCTGCGCCGCGCATGACGACACAACGTACCGCGTCATCTTCCGCAAAGTGCGACAGGATGTCGCTGATGCCTTGCCACATCTCCAGCGATAGTGCGTTGTGCCGCTCGGGGTGGTTGAATATCATCCAGCCGATGCCGTCCTCGCTATGTCCGAGCATCCAGTCGGTTTCGAGTTCCAGTTGTTTGCTCATTTTTTTGTCCGTATTTCATGGGCTCGTGCCACTAGTTTCCGAGCCCGGGTGAGGTGTGGCACGTCAACCATTTTGCCTTCGAAGCGGATCGCCATTCG
>JAPUJX010000600.1 GCA_027295975.1 Gammaproteobacteria bacterium | reverse complement strand
CAGCAGGTCGGGGTTCCAGTCGGATTTGAAATGTGGTTCGCGGCGCCTTCCGGTTCGGTCGATCTTGTCCTCGTCGGAGTAGATGAGCTTTACGTCGGGTTTTTTGTTGATCGCGCTCGCAATTGAGAGCAAGGCGTCCGGCGCGAGTTCGTCGTCGTGATCCAACAAACCGATGTAATCCCCGCTGGCAAGTTGCAGAGCCGAGTTTGACGCGGCTGAAATGTGCCCGTTTTCTTCCCTGTAGGTAACTTTGACACGGGGTTCCATGGCAGCGTAACCGCGGAGAATCTCGGCGACCTCGGGGTTCGTGGAGGCATCGTCTGCAATGCAGAGTTCCCAGTATGGGTAACTCTGGCGCTGCACCGACTCGATGCACGCACGAAGCTGTTTTACCGGCGTGTTGTAAACCGGCAATATTATGGAGATGGTGGGTTTCTGTGGTAGTGCGCGCAACCGGGTGAGCAGTTCGCTTTTGCCGGTACGTCGTTCGTGCGCCGTTATCCACTGCTCGTAGTTGGCATCGGCCGAAAGGAAATTGGCGTAACCCGGCTGATCGCCGAGACGGATAAGCGCGCTCGAGAGGTCCGCTGATGAGGGAACACCCCGCCCCCCCAGGGTGACTTCGTCAGCTCGCTCATCCTCGAGGTTGTGCAGCCGTTTTTGGTGCAAGCGAAAATAGGCATATGCACCGAATCGGTTACTTCGACTTACGTTAACCCCGAAACTGCCAATTTTCCCGCGAAAAAAACATGGGTTGATCCGCAACCCGACGATGTCCCGGTCACTGAAAAATACCGCGGAAAACACCAGCCCATCCCTGGTCAGCACTCCTTGACCGGATTCGATCCCTGCTGATCCCTGAGTCAAGTGCCATTCGGGCGACAACTGCCGGGCTACCACGGGCTTCGCTGCTTCCAGTATCAGTTTGTACCACCCCCGGCGAAGCGTACCGCCAATCAGGTGAACTTCCAGCTGCGGGTCCGCACCCGTAGCAATCCAGCTTCCTGTCGCATCGTGAATGAGATCTTTGACTGGTCGCAGTTCGTAACGCAGCGAGGGACCGCCAAGTCTGTGAATGACACCCGACGTACGCAAGTAGGTTTTGTCCGTGGGCGTACCGGTGAGCCGGAACAATGCCCGTCGAAGGGCGCGAATTGGCGCTGTTATCCTCCAGGACGTAGACTGTTTGTAGTCGGTTATCGCGTCCGTCAGTTCGATTTTCTCGTACATCAGTTCGCCGATTTGGGATTTCAGCGCTTCGTTTTCCAACTCCAGCGCGCGTAGGCGCAAGCTCTGGGTGTTTTGCGACGGAGCCGTTTTTTTTTTGTGTGGGCCTTCAGGGAGATTGTCCATTAGTCCCTTGACGTGCTGATGCCGCGCTGCCTTTCGTGATGTTGGTAATCTGGAATGACTTTCTCCGGGACGTCAACGGCAACCGTTTCGCCTTTTTCTATCCATACCACACGATCGCAGAGTTGACGAATGGTGTCGAGATCGTGGGAGACCAGTATGACGGTGTGGTTCGAGGTGATGATCTCGCGAATCGCGGCAGCGGATTTGACTCTGAAATCCTGGTCGCCGACAGCCAGGGACTCGTCTATCAGCAACACCTCGGGCGCAGCGTAATAGGCGACCGAGAAGCCTAATCGAGCGCGCATGCCCGCGGAGTAAACCGAGATGGGTTCGTCTATGAAGTCCTCCAGTTCGGAAAATTCAATGATTGCAGGCAGCCGCGCCAGCGCTTCCTGTTTGGTCAGGCCCAATAAAATACTGCTGAGAATCGCATTCTCCCGCCCGGGCAGGTGTGGGATGAACCCCACCTGAAGCGACAGGAGAGAGATGTTGATTTCCGCACGTCGGATGTCGCCGCGATCCGGCGCGATTATTCCAGCGAGCACCTTCAGGAGCGTGGTTTTTCCCGAGGCGTTGCGGCCGATTACTCCGACGGTCTCGCCCGGGTATACGTCGAAGGAAACATCGGTCAAGGCCCAGTAGTGTCTCCGGCCTCCGACGAACGGTAGGCGAAATCGACTGAAGCAGACACCGATGTTCGAGACTGAGATGACCGGATTCGTGGAAGACATGAAGTCAGAGCGTGGATTTTGCGTAGCGGGATTCATTATGCCGCATCAAAGTCAAGCTGAGGAAGATGAGCACCAGGGAACCGCCACCGATTGCCAGAAGACTATCCCAGGCCGGTGTTTGTTCACGCATCAGTACGTTGCGCAAATCATCGACGACCGTGGCGACCGGATTCCAACGGAGCCATCCCGCGTACGGTTCCGGTATTCTGCTGAGGTCGAAGAAGATTCCCGACAGAAAAAACAAACCGCGCAATCCGTTCTGAAGCAGCAATTTCATGTCCGGAAGCAGAGGGGTGATCGCGGCGAACAGATAGGCGATGCCGACGGTGAGGCACAAAGCCGAAACAAGGACCAGAAAAGATTCCAGCCAATGCCAGGTAGGCGTGATGCCCCAAAGGTAGAGAAAAACGAACAGGATGACCAACACGACGACGAACTTTGCGCCATTGGCCAGCACCACAACGGTGGGGAACACGTAGTTGGGCACATAAACCTGTTGAATCAGTCCTCGATTTGCCGAGATAGCCCCGGAACATTGCATTACCGTAGCCTGGAACCAATGCCACAGCGCCAGGCCGATCAGCAGAAAGGGGACAAAGTCCTCGGTGCCGCGCTGAAACAGCACGCCGAAGATAAAATAGAAAATCAGCATGAAAACAACGGGTTCGAGGATCCACCACAAGACCCCGATGTAGGTTCTTTGAGCCTCGCTTTTGAGTTCGGCGTAGGTCCGGTAGAGAATGATGTCCAGAGTTCGACGTTTCATCTGAGGTGGATTGTCGCGTGCCTCGATAACCCAATCAGTTCCGGTAAGTAGACCAACAGCAACTCGAGACCCTGCAAATTTCAAGTCGCGAACTATAGCGTTTTTTGCGCGGGAATACCGGAGAGCGCACGCCCACGGGTGGGTGCATGGCTGCAAAAGTGAGCTAGTTCGCTGTCGATTCCAGCCGAAGTGCGATACTCGCCACCGTGCGGAATTGGAGATTGCGATGAGAGTCTTTTCGATATTGTTACTGGTAGTGGCCTTGACGGCCTGCACCACAAATCCCTACACCGGAGAACGGCAAAGCAGTAAAAAGGCCAAGGGTGCCGGCATCGGCGCCGCGGTTGGCGCGGTTCTGGGAGCGCTTTCCGGAGACGATGCCGACGAACGCCGCAAACGTGCCCTCATCGGTGCGGGTTTGGGTGCTCTGGCTGGAACCGCCGTGGGCGCCTACATGGACGCCCAGGAGGCAAAACTCCGCCGGCAGCTTCAGGGCACGGGAGTGAGCGTGGTTCGCCAGGGAGACGACATCGTCCTGAATATGCCGGGTAACGTGACCTTTCCGGTAAATCGGGCGGACGTCCGGGCGGAGTTTTACCCGGTTCTCGACTCGGTGGGTCTCGTGGTTCGAGAGTACGACAAAACGTTGATCGATGTGACCGGTCATACCGATAGTACTGGAGAAGGCAACTACAACCTCGAGTTGTCCCAGCGGCGTGCCGACAGCGTAGGCGCGTATCTGCAGAGTCGTGGGATTACCTCACAACGTATTCTTACCCAGGGTTTTGGCGAAAACTATCCCGTTGCGGACAACGTGACACCTCAGGGAAGACGGCACAATCGACGGGTGGAACTGGTGTTGAAGCCCATCGTACAGAGCTGACGGGGGATCAAATTTGACCTGGAACGGTCGAATCCGCCATTAATTCACCGTCCAGGTCCCAAACGACGCAGAATTCTTCGAACTCGTCGCGTAGTTGGCTCACCTTCAGGTCAGCCGCTATCTCGACGGTCATGTTCAGATTGAAAATGGGTGTGCCGGTGTGGGGCGCTCTTTCGGTCTCGGTATTCAGGTCCCGGATATTGATGGTCCGAGCTGAGAAAAATGCCGCGATATTATGCACGATGCCGGGATGGTCCATGGCTACCACCTTGACCAGGTAAAGAATTGTCCGGGTTGTTTCCGTGCGAACCTCGGTCTTGCGAAAGAGGTGGGCGAGCCCGGTTGCCTGGCACAACTCGGTGAGTTTCTTTTCCAGGGTTTCCAGGGAAGCTTCGCTGCCGGTGACCGACATCAACACTGCGAACTCCCCGCCGAGCACGGTCATACGGCTATCCTCCACGGAGATATTCAACTCGAGCACTATTTTGGTCAACTCGTTCACAATGCCGGGACGATCGCGACCGATGGTGGAAATTACCGCACGAGCCATTAAGACAGACACTCCTGTACGTAGGAAGGCAGATCGGCGACGTTGACGCGCTGCTGTTTCATCGTATCGCGGTCGCGCACCGTCACCGTGTCGTCTTCTTCGACGGTCTGGAAGTCCACGGTCACACAGATGGGCGTACCCACTTCGTCGTGACGGCGATAGCCTTTGCCGATGTTGCCTGTGTTCTCATAGAGGACCCGGCCGAAACCCAGTGCCTGCAGTTCCTGTTTGATCCCCCGTGCCTTGTTGACGATACCCTCGTGATTGCGTTTCAGCGGCAGCACGGCCACCTTGATGGGTGCCAGGTGCGGCTTGAAGGCGAGCACCGTGCGTTTCGAACCATTCTCGAGCTCTTCGACCCGGTAGGCTTCGTGGAGCACGGCCAGCACCCCCCGGTCGACGCCTGCCGAGGGCTCGATCACGTAGGGTATTATCCACTGGTTGGTATCCGGATCCTGAATCACCAGCTTCGAATTTGAATCCGGGTTCTTCATCACCTTGGCGTGAATACCGTAATCGCCCTGGTTTCTGGTGTGTGACCCGAGATCGAAGTCCGTGCGATTGGCGATGCCTTCCAGTTCCTCGAGGCCGTGGGGAAACTGATACATAACATCGAAGGTCGCCTTGGAGTAGTGGGCGAGTTCATTGGCCGGTACGTTGTAGAGCTGGAGGCTGTTCGGGGAGATTCCCTGCTCGGCCCACCAGTCGAGCCGCATCTGCACCCACTGCTGGTGCCACTCTTCGTCCGTTCCCGGTTTCACGAAAAATTCGAGTTCCATCTGTTCGAATTCCCTCACCCGGAAGATGAAATTGCGCGGGGTGATCTCATTTCGAAAAGCCTTGCCGATCTGGGCGATGCCAAAAGGTAAGCGACAGGAGGTGGAGTCCACCACATTCTTGAAATTGCTGAAGATGGCTTGTGCGGTTTCCGGGCGTAGATAGGCGAAACTCGACCCATCGTCCACGGGACCCAGGGTGGTTTTGAACATCAGGTTGAAAGGCCTTGGTTCGGTGAGGTCCCTGGAGCCACAGCCCGGGCATGAATCCTCAATGAGGTGATCGGCGCGCCAGCGGCTCTGACATTTTCGGCAGTCTACCAATGGGTCGGTGAACGTCTCTTCATGGCCGGAATATTTGAGGGTCAGTGGATGGGTGAGAATCGCGGCGTCCAGGCCCTCTACGTCGTCTCGTTCGAACACCATCGCCCGCCACCAGGCCGTCTTCAGGTTGTTTTTGAGCTCGACTCCCAGGGGTCCATAGTCGTACAGGCCCTGCAGACCGCCATATATGTCGCTGGATTGGAAGATGAAGCCGCGGCGCTTGCACAACGATACGAGTTCTTCCATGGATGTTGCGGTCACTGGAAAGTCTCTCTACTGCCGGTTTGTGGGCGCCGGACTATACCGAATCGCAAGGCAAACGTCTGTTTGTAAAGAACCGGCCCACATTCCTCACAATCGGTATACAGGCGGCACACAAGACAGGTCGGATTACCGGTTGCCCATCTGTTGAAATAGGACCGCACAAAGTAGGTAGTAAGTTCTGAAAGGGACAAAGAGAAGAGACATGCAAAGACCTGATTCATCAGCCAGAAACCGGAGCTACTTCCGTTCGGGAACCCGGATCTTCAATTTGAATGGTGCCTGGTATTTTGGTGCCCGCGAAGGAGATCAGGGTCCGTTTGCCCGCAGGGAGATAGCGCTGCAGGAAATGGCACGTTACGCCCTCGAGAAAAAAATGTTGTGGCGATTCCAGAAGTCCCGCGAATCGTTCACAGACAACCAGGAGTTCACGCTGGAAATTCTTCCCATGGAAGAACCTCTGGAGACCCAGTCTGTCCGGTAGCGGCCCCGAACCAGTTCGAGCTTCGGCCACCTCGGCTCGGTAACCCTTCTTAGTAGCCATTCCCGCAACCTTCCGCAGGTCAAGCGACTTGCCTTGAGTGTGCTTGCAACTCCACCAGCCCCCCGCTTATGCTGCGGCCGTTGATAATCTGAGATGGGGGACATCGAAGATGGGAGAAGTGCTGGGAGATCCGGTCAGATCCATGTGGTCGAAGTTGATTCTCTACGGATCCCTCGCTGGAGCCGCGCTGCTACCTATTGGCGCCCTGGGGGCGCGTTTTGGTTTGTGGGGATTCACCCTGGGTTTCGGGTTCCTGCTCATTGGCTCGATCATCGCCGCCATTGGTGTGGTAGCCGGTATTATCGCGTTGATTGCCGCCCACAAACGGGGTCGGTCCCGCGATAAACCAGGCATCTATGTCGGCATGGCGGTTAGCGCGCTTATTCTCGTGACGATGGGTTTGCAGCTCTCCGGTGCCGCCGTGCCCCCGATTCACAACATATCCACCGACGTAGACGATCCTCCCCAGTTTGATGCGGTTGTGGCCATCCGTGGTGAACGTGCAAATTCGCTGGATTATGCGGCTGACAAAATCGCACCGCTGCAGCAGCAGGCTTATCCGTGGGTCAAATCCCTCGAAACCGATCGTACCCCGACGGAAAGCTTCGCCCATGCCGTAGGGGTGTTGCAGACCATGGGTCTGGAACTCGTCAACGAAGCCCCCCAACAAGGGATGATCGAAGCCACGGCTACCACCTTCTGGTTTGGCTTCAAGGACGACATGGTCGTGCGGATACGGCCGCGCAGTGGAGGTTCGATCATAGATGTGCGCAGCGTCTCCCGGGTGGGCATGAGCGACCTCGGTGTGAATGCCCGCCGGATCGGAGAGTTTCTGGACGGGTTTGCCTCGAATTAGACGGACCTTGTGCCGGCAGGAGCATTCATAAACTCCGGGTGCCAAGGATCTTTCTAAAACCGTAACAGCCGAGCGCTGAGGTCAGCGAGGTCCAGCACCCCGACGGCGTTGAACCCCTGCAGATGCCCCGCGCATTCGCCCGGATTGAACATCACCTGGCCGTTTCGAGTTTCGTACCGGTAAAGGTGGGTGTGGCCGTGTATTGCCAGGGAGTGATCGCCACGCAACGCGCCATCGAACTCCAACGGATCGTGTACCACGACAATGTTACGCTCAAACCAATGCAGCTCGAGAGGTGGATCCTGAAAGGCGAAGCCGTGTTCGATTGCCGCCGCTTCGAGACTCTCACGTTCGCTGTCGTTGTTTCCGAACACTCCCCACAGAGGGGCGGTGAGATGCGCAAACACATCCAGGGTTTTTGCCTGGGTGATGTCGCCCGTGTGAATGACGCGCTCGACCCCGGCTTCGTTGAACAGCTCGACGATGCGGTTTACGTTCTTGAGGTTGTTGTGGGTGTCGCTGACGACGCCGATTTTCATTGCTGTTGGGCCGGACACAACACTAGGGCACCGGTGTCGAAGCCGGTGCCCGCGAATGGGCGTCCATGCCCATCACGGTTTCCGTCCCGTCTGCAAGACGGTCGGCTAGGCTTTTTCCAGGATGTGTATGCCGCAAGCGCTGCCAAGACCGATCACATGAGTGAGACCGATACGCGCCCCTTCCACCTGGCGCGCTCCCGCTTCGCCGCGCAGATGCGTTGATACCTCGTAGATATTCGCGATGCCGGTTGCTCCCAATGGATGGCCTTTGGAGAGCAGGCCCCCCGATACGTTTACCGGAATACGGCCGCCGAGGGCCACATCACCGTCGTCGATCAATCGGCCGGCGCCACCGTCTTCGCACAAACCCAGATTGTCGTAGTGGAGTATCTCCGCGGTTGCGAAACAGTCGTGCAGCTCGATTAGATCGATGTCTTCGGCACCCAATCCCGCCATCTCATAGGCTTCTTTCGCCGCCTTGCGGGTGCAGCTGTTCACGTCCGGCATCACCAGATCGCGTTCCTGCCAGGGGTCTGATGCCAGAATTGACGCACGGACCTTGATGGCTCGGCCCATGAGCCCGAGTTCCCTGGTTTTTTTCTCCGAGCAGATCACCGCGGCGGCGGAACCGTCGACGTTCACCGAACACATGAGCTTGGTGTTGGGATAGGAGATCATTTCGGCGTTCATTACCGTTTCCAGGGGCGTTTCGATCTGATACATCGCCTTGGAATTCATCGTCGAGTGATGGTGGTTCTTGACCGAGACCTTGGCAAACTGCTCAAAGGTAGTGCCATACTTGTTGGAATGCTCCATACCGGCTTCCGCGAATACCGCGGGCATGGTTCCGGAACCGAGCAATCCTTCCTTGGAGATACCCGTCCCGCCGCCCGCGCCGCCGAGCAAGCCTCTACCCATCTGCTCCACTCCGACGGCGAGCACACAGTCGTACAGGCCGGCTTTGATCGACGCCCAGGCTTCGCGAAAGGCTGTTGCCCCCGTCGCGCAGGCATTGGAGACGTTGATGACGGGGATTCCCGTCTGGCCGATTTCATGCAGGATACGTTGACCCACCATGCCGCTGGCCTGACCGAGGTTGCCGCTGTAAAGGGCCTGTATATCGTGGATGGTCATTCCGCAGTCGTCGAGGGCCATCATTATGGCTTCCGAGCCGATTTGCGGGACGGTTTTTTCGGGGAAGCGCCCGAATTTGATCATATCGACACCAACTACATATGCGTCTGTCATGTGGACTCTCCTTTGTCAGGTAAGTGGGTTATGCACGTGGTTGAAAAAAGTAGGAAAGATAGGAATTGCCATCGCGGTCTTTGCGCCCCAGGGCGTCAGCAAAAATCACTTCGACGGGCATTCCAAAATTGATCTTCTCCGGATCCGGGTCCACTTTGATGAGGTTACCCTTGAGAGTGGCGCCGTCATCCAGATCCACCACGGCGCTGATATAAGGCACCTCAACGCCGGGAAACGAGCGGTGCACGATGGCGTAGGAATACAAACTTCCCTGCGTGGAGAGCTTGATCGTTCCCATCCGATCGCGCGTTCCGCACTTGCTGCAGATGTTACGTTCACCCAGGAAGATAGCGTCACATTCGCCACACTTGTGGCCTTCGAGGTATGGGTCGCCATCATCCGGGATTTTCATATAGTCGACGACGGGTAATGGTTGTTCGCTCAAGTGCCTCCCCTCCGGCTGATTTCGATATTGGCCTGTTCGACCGATAAGCATACTGCAATCCAGAATATCGCACTAGGCGCTTACTCCTTCCCTGTCGCGCCCTCTTTGAGCGAGTCGAGAAGTAGCTCGTTCACCTGCCCCGGGTTGGCCCTGCCTTGCGTGGCCTTCATCACCTGGCCGACGAAGAAGCCGAGTACCTTGTTTTTGCCTGTCTGGTATTGAGCCACCTGACTGGGATTCTCATTCAGTATTTTTTTGACGATGCCGCGCAACGCTGCCGAATCACTCAATTGCCTCAACCCGCGGACATCGATGATTTCGTCCACCGTTCCCTCCTCGACCCACAACGCGTCGAAAATCGTCTTGGCGAGCTTGCTGGAGATGGTGTCGTCTTTGATTCGCGCGATGAGCCGTCCGAGTTCGGCGGCAGGTACGGGGCAGTCGCCCCACTCGAGTTCGTCGCGGTGCAACGCGGCACTCGCGTCGCCCATGATCCAGTTTGCGGTCAACTTGGCGTCGCCCGTCGTCGAGAGCGCCGCCTCGAAATAATCGGCAATTACGGGATCGTTCGTCAGCCAGGCGGCGTCGTAGTCATTCAGTCCAAGCTCGGTCCGGAAACGTGCCAGGCGCGCTTCCGGCAGTTCCGGGAGAGAGGCTTTCACTTCGGCGATATACGCGCTGGTCAGGTGCACGGGAAGCAGATCGGGATCGGGGAAGTAACGGTAGTCGTCGGAAAGCTCCTTGGTTCTCATGGAACGGGTTTCGTTTCGTTCGGAATCATACTGGCGGGTGTCGCGCCGCACCTTGCCGCCGGATTCCAGGATGTCTATCTGACGCTCGATCTCGAAGGCGATCGCTTTTTCGACGAACCGGAACGAATTGATGTTCTTGATTTCCGAGCGTTCCCCCAGTTCGGAACTGCCCAGGGGCCGTACTGATACGTTTGCGTCACAACGCATGCTGCCTTCGGCGAGATTGCCATCGCAAATCTCCAGGTAACGCACCAGTTTGTGGAGTTGTCTGAAGTACGCTACGGCTTGCGCCGGGCTGCGCATGTCCGGCTCCGAAACTACCTCCAGCAGCGGGGTGCCCGTGCGGTTCAGGTCGATGCCCGTCATACCCGGATAAGAAGTATGCAGGGATTTCCCGGCGTCTTCCTCCAGATGTGCCCGGGTTATCCCCACGGCGACGGTGTCGCCGTTTTCCATCCGAATGTCGAGGGTTCCGGGACCGACGATGGGGTGGGCAAACTGACTGATCTGATAACCCTTGGGCAGGTCGGGGTAGAAATAGTTTTTGCGGTCGAAAATCGAGTATGGATAGATTTCAGCGTCGATGGCGAGCCCGAACTTGACGGCCATGCGAACCGCCTCTGCATTCAACACGGGCAATACGCCGGGAAGTCCAATGTCGACCGGACAGGCCTGGGAGTTGGGGGCACCACCGAAGGCGGGACTGGCGCCGGAGAAGATTTTGCTTTTTGTTGCGAGCTGAACGTGGACCTCGAGGCCGATCACGGCTTCCCATGACATGTCAGGTCACCTCGGGGTGGTGTTGGTGCCAATCGGTGCGGCGCTGATACAAGGCGCTGGTTTCGAGCAACTTTTGCTCGCCAAAATGCGGTCCGATGAGCTGCATGCCTATGGGTAATCCGGCAATGAAGCCGCAGGGCACGGAGAGGGCGGGCAAACCCGCGAGGCTTGCGGGAATGGTAAAAATATCCTGCTGATACATGGCAACCGGATCGTCGGTGAGATCCCCGGTGTGGAAGGCGACCCCGGGAGTGGTCGGGGCCAGGATCAGATCCACTGCTGCGAACGCGGCCAGAAAATCCTGTTGAATGAGACGCCTCAGTTTTTGTGCTTTCAGGTAGTAGGCATCGAAATAACCCACCGACAACGCGTAAGTTCCAGTCAGGATGCGCCGCTTTACTTCCGTCCCGAAACCCTCGCTGCGTGAGCGCTGATAAAGGTCTTCCAGGGATGTCGGGTTCTCGCAGCGGTAGCCGAAATGTACGCCGTCATAACGGGACAGATTCGTGGAGGCTTCTGCTCCGGCAAGGATGTAATAAGCCGGGATGGCGGCATCGGTATGCGGCAGTGAGATCCGGGTCAGCCGGCAGCCGGCGCGTTCGAATTCTCCCGCGGCCGCCTCCAACAGAGCCGCGCCTTCGTTGAGATCTTTGAAATATTCGTCGGGGAGCCCAATCGTCAACTTTTCCCCGCCAGGGGTAAGACCGTCTTCCAATATACCGGCAAGCCAGGGATCGGCGTGGTCGCTGCTGGTTGAGTCACGCGGATCCAATCCGCTCATGACGCTCAGCACCATCGCCAGATCCTCTGCGTCGTGGCCGATCACCCCCGCCTGGTCGAGGCTGGAAGCAAACGCCGCCATTCCGTAGCGGGAAACCCGACCGTAAGTTGGTTTGATTCCGGCTACGCCGCAAAATGCGGCGGGCTGGCGAATGCTGCCACCGGTATCGGTGCCGGTGGCGACGGGGATCAAACCCGCGGCGACGGCGGCCGCCGACCCGCCGGACGATCCCCCGGGCACCCGGGATGTGTCCCATGGGTTCAGCGCGGCGCCGAAGTAGCTGTTCTCGTTGGACGAACCCATGGCGAACTCGTCCATGTTGGTTTTGCCGAGCAGCACCGTCCCGGCGTCTGCCAGGCGATGAACCACGGTGGCGTCGTAAGGTGCGATCCAGTTCTCGAGGATGTGGGAGCCGCAAGTGGTTGTGATGCCCTGAGTGCAGAAAATATCCTTGTGGGCGAGGGGAATGCCGGTGAGCGGCCCGGCCACGCCACGTTCGAACGCCCGATCTGCGCTTGCCGCGGCAATCAGGGCTTCGTCCTCGTTAATGGTAATGAAAGTGTTGAGGGTGGAATTTGCGCTGATTCGCGCCAGGTAGTGGCGAACGAGCTCGACGCTTGAATAATCGCCTTGTCGGAGTCCCCGGGCGAGCTCGCCGATGGAGGCAAACTCTTTCATTTATTCGACGACTCGCGGTACCAGGTACAACCCGTCCCGGGTTGTTGGGGCCCCTTCCTGGTAACGTTCGCGATCGACCTTTTCAGTGATTTCATCGGGACGGAGCCGTTGCTCGACATCGAGGGGATGGGCAAGGGGTTCCACCCCGTGGGTATCCATTGCCTGCATCTGATCGACCATGGCGATAATGCGATCGAGATCACGGCGCACCGCCCGGAGCTCGGTATCATTCAACGCGAGTTTTGCTAACCGGCAAAGGTGATTAATGTCGATGTTCGTCATGGCGGCAAAGCCTAATGCAAAGACTTGTGAAGCGCTAATTCGGACGCTGCCGAACATATCCCGACCGTGGATCTTCTTTTGCAGGTTAAGTGTTAAGTGTTAAGTGTTGTTACATTGACCGACTATGGTTTCGCTGGTTGCTGCATCTTGCTAGAGTACCGGCGCTTTCAGGAACTTCAGGACATGCCTCTCCAACAGTACTATTGATAATAGGTTGCTGGAACACCACGCAGTTAATCACTCAGGCAGTCGGGTCGACAGGTAACCTATGACATACACACGAGCCCTTCCTTAATGTTCAAATATATTCGTGGACTTTTCTCCCGGGACCTGGCGATAGACCTTGGCACGGCAAATACTCTGATCTTCGTCCGCGAGCAGGGCATCGTTCTCAACGAACCTTCCGTTGTCGCCATTCGGACGCAGGGTAATCTGAAAACCGTGGCGGCCGTGGGCCTCGACGCCAAACGCATGTTGGGCCGCACCCCGGGTAACATCACCGCGATTCGCCCGCTCAAGGACGGGGTAATTGCCGATTTCCTCGTTACCGAGAAAATGCTCAAGTACTTCATCAACAAAGTGCACGAAAACCACTTTATCCGGCCGAGCCCCAGGGTTCTGGTGTCCGTTCCATGCAAATCCACCGAAGTCGAACGGCGCGCCATACGAGAGAGCGCGCTATCGGCCGGTGCACGTGACGTCCGGCTGGTGGAGGAGCCCATGGCGGCAGCGATTGGTGCCGGTCTGCCGGTCCAGGAAGCGCTTGGTACCATGGTTTGCGACATCGGCGGCGGTACCACCGAGGTCGCCATAATCTCGCTCAACGGAGTGGTGTATTCGGACACCGTGCGCGTCGGTGGTGACAGATTCGATGAGGCCATCGTCGCCTACGTGCGCAGAACCCAGGGTAGCCTCATCGGCGAAGCCACGGCGGAACGGATAAAAATGGAGATCGGCACCGCGTACCCGCAGAAAGACGTTCGCGAGATTGACGTGCGAGGCCGCAATCTGGCCGAAGGAGTGCCCCGCAGCTTCACTCTGAACAGCAACGAGATTCTCGAGGCACTTCAGGAGCCGCTGTCGATGATCGTTCAGGCGGTCAAAAGTGCCCTCGAACAGTGCCCGCCTGAACTCGCCTCCGATATCGCGGAAACCGGTCTGGTTTTGACTGGCGGAGGCGCGTTGTTGCGCGACATGGACGTACTGCTTGCGGAAGAAATCGGGCTGCCCGTCATCGTCGCCGAGGATCCCCTCACCTGCGTTGCCCGCGGCGGCGGTAAGGCATTGGAGTTGATGGACATATCGGGAAATGCGGATCTGCTTTCCACGGAATGAAACCGACCGGCCCATCGGAATGTGACGACGATGAGAAGGATCGACAAAAAAATCCTCCGGCGGACTGATACCAGGCGGGCACCGGATCTTCGGATGCCGATGGGAGTACGAGTCCATTAAGGCACTGTTTGTTCGCGAATCGGGCGCGGGTTATCTGCTCACCGGCTTAGCCCTGCTTTCCGTTGTCTTGATAACGCTGGAAATAACCACCCGCTTTCTCGAACCCGTTCGCACCACGATCGGCACCGTGGTGAGTCCGTTGCAATTCATCGCCGAGACACCCTATTTTCTCGGCGGCGCTGCGGGCGAACTGTTTGCCAGCCGCAACCTGATGCTCGCAAGGAATGCGGATCTCAACCGCCAGATCCTGGAGTTATCTCAGATATCCCAGCAGTACCTGGCGTTGAAGACCGAAAACGAGCGCCTGAGGGAACTGCTGGGTAGCCAGGCGCGGGTATCGGCGGAGGTGGTGATAGCGGAGCTGGTTGCCGTCGTTCCTGCGCCCAACACTCACCAGATCATTATCGACAAAGGTACTGTGGATGGCGTGACGGTCGGTCAGGCCGTCATCGATGCCG
>JAPUJX010000060.1 GCA_027295975.1 Gammaproteobacteria bacterium | reverse complement strand
ACGTCCTTTTCTTTCACGTAGTCAGCCGCAATGTCAGCGGCTTTGGCCCGCGCCTGCTCGACGTTTATCTCTGGGAAGCCCCCAATCGTCACACGCTTCTGGGATCCCCTGACGGTCTTCTCCCAGTAGAAGGTCTTGGCTGTTGGTGTGACGCGGAGACACAAGTGGGGTGTTCGCGTATCGCGGTAGATATCCCTGTGGCCCGGTTCCGGCGGATCCAATCTCTCGACCACCCTTTTCGAGAAAAGCGTACCGCACGAAGCTTGCTTGGGGATGGGCGATTCCTGCTCGGCTTTCCCGCGTAAGAGCAGCCTTCTGCGCTTTGGTAGCTTGTCTTTCAGCTCACGGCGCTTTTTCTTGGGCATCCCGGATCTCCTGACGTTCTGTGCACTTGTCGTGCACTTACTGGCAGCAATTCCACAACATATCAGTAGATACTACACTAGACCAAGAGATAGAATTATTCCGTTATTTATCAGTGACCTATGAGGTAAGATTGAGTAAATCTAGGTGGAACAAGAGATTATAGCATTAAACGAAAACTGCTTAACAGTCAGCTGCTCTACCAACTGAGCTAAGGCGGAACGGGTCACGCGTGAGTCACGCGAGGCCGGCTAGTGTATCCGCTGAACCTCTAATTGCAATCCCTGGAATAGTTCGAAATGAGGCCTGACACACTGAGAGGCCAGAGAGGATCTCAGCCTACGACGTCTCATCCGCCAGGTGATCCAACACCGCATCCCAGTACTCGTTTATTACCAATGCTCCCGATCCTTCGAAAATACGAGTGTTTTGCACCTTATCGCCGAGAAAAGCCTGAATGTCGTCAACGGTGCTCAGAACGTCTGCATCGCCATGCCATATGGTAACTGGGGCACACAGCCGGTCGAGGTCAAATGCGGGTGCTTCGTCGTAACACCTCAACTCATTCACCACCCCTGCCGGACCCACCGTCATGCTCTCCATGGTGCATTCCACCATATGAGCGAGTACCTGCGGATGCGATTCGAGGTAGGCCCGGTCATGTGAAACAGCCCCGTATACCCGCTTGATGAGCCTGGTGTTGGTAGCCCGCGACACGCGATTACGCAGAATGTTAAAAAAGGTCGTCAACAACCAGGGTTGTCTGACCAGTCCGTGTTGCACGGTACCCAGTGACTTCAATGCACCGGTCGAACGCATTGCCTCGGGGGGTCTGCCCCCCACCAACAATACCAGCGAAACCCGTTGGGAAATTTCACATGCACAAGTCAGCGCATGCCCCGCTCCGGATGCGAAGCCCAACATCGAAACCTCCGCGATCTGCAGGCGATCCATCAACACCTGTAAATCTCGTGCCACGCTCTGAAAACTGTAGTTGGCATCGGGGTCGGAAAAACCAAATCCGGGACGCTCTACCGCGATGATCCACAAACGTAGGGAGCGGGCTTTCTCATCCGTACCGGGCAACAACCGGCTGGATCCGATGTTCTCATGAAAATAGACCACGGCATGATCCCCCGGGTCGCCGTAGGCTCGGTAAGCCAACCTGCGTCCATCCTGAAGAATGACGAACTGGTACTCGGGATACTCGCTGGAACTCGAGCGTGACTCTACCGAGGATTCATATTGTGATTCCGTCGCCGCGAGAATCACGCTCATCTGCGTCATCACCAGCACGAGGTCACTCTGGCGCTTGATACCGCTTTTATCGAACACTGCCTGTAAGTGGTTTCGAGCGGTATTTACACTGATGCCGAGCGCAACCGCAGTTTCTTTGAGAGTCAAATGGGAAGCGAGACTGTTTGCGACAGCCGCCTCCGAGGCGGTCAAGCCAAAACTCGCCTGGAAGACTCTACGCAGCTTTTTGCTCGGCTCATCTTGAGCAATCAGCAACGCCACTACAGCGCCGGTTCGGCCAAATTTCGAAGCCATCGGAAAATCGGATTCAACGACCAGGTATCCGTATCGATGTTGACCGCTACGCGAATCAGACAATTCCACAAGAATAGGTGCCTGTTCCCTGCTGAAGAGTAGCTGCTTGGCATATTCATAGGAGGCTCGACTGGCGTTGTTCGCAAAAACCACTTGCTGTTGCGCACCTTTCAGCTGAATAAACTCAGACAACTGTGCGAAGTGTTCGCTAAACGCAACTGCACGGTCTTTGGCGTCAATCAACAGAAAGTAAAAACTGGCTTGCGCCGACGAATCACCCTCATGCTTCAACTGCCACGAAAGCGACTCCGCTCGACTCAGGCTCAGCAGAAATTCCCCTGCATCCATCTGATCGAGCTCTCCGATTTTGGCTTCCAGTTCGGCCATGAGCGGTTCCCACTTGACCGGGTCGATGGCAAACGTCAACAGAGCGTCGATGATCCCGGAAAGCACCGGATTTTCGCTGAGTACGGAGGGAGGATCGGGAATGCTCATGGTGAGACCATCACACCAGAAAACTAGTGTATTTGCATCAGGCGTTCCGAGACCGACGCAGCTACCTTAAGCCTACTTTGTTGCTCGGGAAAAGTTGACCATGAACTACAAAATTCGGCTCGTCGTGCTGACGCTTATCGGCATTGCCGCGCTCCTTGTAAACACTTTCGCACTAGCACCGGCAATCTAAGACCGAGCAGCACCATGGCAAACTCTCGCGCATTCGCACGCGTACGCCGATACCGGGCCACCGATCTATTCAGGTGACAGGCTGGCCCGGGACCAGGGAGAGAAGATCCTCGCGCATCCGTAACTTGTTCTCTTCGCTCTTCCCGTAACGTCTCGCTTTGTCGAAACTCTTCTCGGCAGCGGCATCATCACCCAGTTTTTGCTCGGCAAGCCCTTTGAGAAGGTAAAATCGAGGATTGCGTCGCTTCAGGTCGATCGCTTTGTCGATGGAATATATTGCCAACTCGTAGTTCGAGTTCTGAAACTCCGCTTGCGCAACGGCAAAGTGATAAAACGGGTTTTTCAATCGGTAGCGGCGCACCTTCGTCGCGTAGGATGCGGCCAGTCCGTTCTCCCCAATCGCCTCCAGGCTTCTAGCTAGCCCCGACATGGAAGCTTTGCTCGACCCGTTCAAACTGAGCGCAATCTGGTAGGCCCGTATTGCCTCCTCGGGGGCCGCCTGCGTGGCGTAAAACGCACCCAGGTTGATCCACAAATCCTCATTACCCGGCTCTAGTTCAATGGCCTTCTTCAAATAGGCGAAAGATCTTCGCACTTCACCGTTGCGCAGTTCCGCCACGGATAAATTGCCATAAAACAGTGCCTGGGCGTAACTATCGCTGACCTCGCGCCGGCGATAATCAGCATTCGGGACGACATCGTTGAAATCAACCGTGTACTGGGCGGTGTTTATCCGGTCGATGCGGGCCCCTTTCACGACAACGTTGATGTGAGTAAAGCGAATCAGGTATCCGTTGTGCGCATCCCAACTCGGTGGAACGTCGACAATCTGGTAGACGGTTCTGAGATTCGCTTCTCTGCCCAACGCCACGAATAGATTCGTAAACGACAAGCAGTTCCCCGAGCGGGTATGAAACGTGTCGATGGCGCTGTGGGTTGTGGCTGCGTCATAAGATGCGGTGAAGTAGCCCTGGGAATCCAGACTTCTGAGCAACCGCCGAAAACGCGCGACGGAGTTTCCGGTTTTGCCGACATTTTCCACGACGAATGCCCTCATTGCGTCGTCAAGCGCCAACACGTCAGCGTCGGGGGCCTCGTCGGCGGAAACTACTTCGCCGAATACGGCCACACCGCTCAACAATTCGTCTGACGGAAAATTCGGTACCGATACCCTGGGTTGCGGAAGTGTGCACCCAAGCAGCATCGACAAGAAAATTATCGATGTAATCCTGCTCAAACTCGGCGATCTGCCGCATGCCATATCAGCTGAACCTACCTCGGCTTGATTCGGTGTCTGCGGAAGAATATTGCGCCTATGTGGTCGCTTCCTCAACTCGAAACCGCCCCCCGCACACCTCAATGCCTGTCCTACAATTCGACTAAATGTAATCGAATCGGTTCATTCCCGCGAAACCACCAATTGCACGAAAACCCCAGTTGAGCGACGATAAACCCATGGATGAGCGCTACCGGCGGCGCTTGCGCGTCGTTTATACCGTTGGGGCGTTGTTGACCCTCTTTTTCTGCAGCCAGGTATCCGCGGAACAGTCTCGCTTTGATCGGCCCGACTACTTAGGTGATGCGGGTCTCCTCCCCGATTGGGCGGAAACCCTCGCCCGGCACGCGGAACAAAGGATGCAGATCGAATCCTGTCTGGAAGACGAAAATTCCTGTGAGGACCGCCGTCTCAAGAGCCTGCGCCACATATTACTGCGTGCCGTCGATCTTGAACCCGACCGCCAGTTTTTACTCATCAACCGCTATGTCAACAATCGCCACTACCGAAGAGACCGCGTTCACCGGCAGGTCAGCGCCCTGAGCCAAGAGGAGGAAGTATTCCGCAGCAAATGGTCCACCCTCCTGGAATTTCTCCGCCGCGGCGGAGACTGTGAAGACTATGCGACGGCCAAGTATTTCATGCTGCGTGAACTGGGTTTTAACGCGGACGACCTGCGGGTATTGGTGAGTTACGAACGCAAATCCCGGGGTTATCACGCCGTGCTCGCGGTCAGACGGCCTGACGACACCATCTGGTTTTTGGAGTCGAACGGGAGCATTATCAAGGGGAGACATCGCGGGTATCGGTATATTTTCGCGGTAAATGAGAAATCCGTTTGGGACCACGAAGGAACGAAGGGCTAAGGTCTGAAACGGAGCGCAGAAGGACGCTAACCCGGGTTAGCTCGATTGCAGGGTATGGGCTCGGGTGGCAGGTAGAGAATCCACAGGAGACAAGCCGAATGAGAAAGCTGATTTGGGTAACGCTGGCCATGTTCGCCGGCACCGCATTTGCTAACGCTGGTAATGGCGATGGCGATCAAATCGTTCAGGGACAAAACCTCAGCGTCAAAGAACGTCTGCAAGTCATCGAACTCATCAACATCGCCGCGGAAAAAGAGCAGGTGGCGAATGCAGAACCAATAGACGCGGAACTTCAGGCGATCCTCGAACAGGCAGAATCGCTGGAAGAGCCGCTGGAAAAAGAAGAAGCCGAGTAAGTCAGCTCAAAAAATGGAGGCCGCCAGGATCCGTTCTGACGGCCTCACTCTCGTTTCCGAGCGCAAGATCCGTATTCCACGAATATGGAATCGCCATCGTGGTTATCTGAAGCACCCACAAAAGTCCAACCGCCTACCGCAGTGCGCGTGAAGCGTAACGAACCGCGATTGATCAACAACATCTCCGAGGGCGGTTTGTTAACGCAGCTGAACCCGGTCGCCCCCAGACTTCCTCGCACCTGCCGGCATTCGAGTTCGGTTTCTCTCGCCTCGGAGGTGCGTAAGGTCAAGTACAGATCCGGACCCCCCTCGCTCCTGGCGAGGTTTCTCATGAAAATCAGGTTTTCCTCGAGGGTGAACGAAATCGGATGAAAAAGCGCCGGTTCATAAACCTCCCCCCCGTCAGGATGATCGTGAAACCCACCGGTCTGCTCCGCGATACAACTCACGGTCGGAAAAATTTCTTCCGCCGTTTTTCCCTGTACCCCGGAAGCTTTCCGATCCGCGGAATCAGCAAGTTCCGCGGCGCCCACACCCAGCGAGATCAGCGCCGCCAGCCCTACTCTCAATATGGAAGCCGTTTTCGACAAAAAATAGTCCATAGTCCCGAACCATGGGGGAGGCTCGAGTCTAAAGGTAAATTCCACCCCGGGTCGAGGACAAACATCCTGTTACACGGCGTTGTCGGTTGCCTGGCGCTACTGGCTGGCCAGACGGTTACGGCCGACGCATTCGATCATGAGTGGTGCCGATTCAACACGCCACGGTTCGAACTCGTAACCGATATCACCAGCTCCGATGTTCAGAATATCGCCCGTCTCATGGAGCTTTTTCGGCTGAGTGTCAATCGATACATCGGCGACGATACGCGCGAGACGAGGCTGCCGTTGAAGGTTTTTATATTCGCCTCCCGGCGCGACTTTCGCGTGACTGTCAAAGCTCGCGCGTTTGCCGGTTTCATGCACCCATCCATGAACGAACACCGTCTGGTGATTGGGCCCCAGCCGGGTAATCGATTTCTGGGAGAAACCGCACTGCACGAGTATAGCCACTACCTGGTACGCGACAGGATCGATGTCAGTTATCCGCTCTGGTACGAAGAAGGCCTGGCGAGCTTCCTCTCCACGCTGGAATTCACCGACAAACAGGTTCTCATCGGCGCAAGTCCCCACAAGGCTCGTGTTCGGGACACCCTGAACAACACCAGTCTTCGCCTGGCGAAGGTCGTGGACACCCGTGATATCGCGGACTGGCGCCATGAAAAACTCTCCGCGTTTTATGATTGGTCGTGGCTGTTCGTCCACTATTTGAACTTCGGACCCGATGCCGGCGCACGGCAGCAACAGCTCGCAGCGTATCTGAGTGACATCAACCGAGGATTCGAACGTGCCTTTGGAACAAACCCTCAGGGCCTGGAACGCGCGCTCAAACGACATCTGCGCGGCCCGCTGCCGACCCGGCTGGAACCATTACCCGAACATGCCAACGCGGCGTTCGGTCCCATCGAACCCATTTGTCTCGAAGACGCGGAGCGGAACATGGAACTCGCGTCGATAATGATGGAACACAACCCGAAGGGTGCAATCGCCGTTCTGAAAAATCTGCTCGAAAGCGACTATGCCCCGGTCGACACCCTGGTTGCCCTTTCCAAAGCCTATTACCGGAACCAGGAGGAAGCCAACTCACTGCAATCAGCCGAAGACGCCCTCGGCCGGGACGACACCGATGTATCCGCCCGGATTCAGCTTGCCAACGTGCTGGTGGGGGGGTGCATATTCAGCCGCGAGATCGCCTGTGACGAAAAATGGCAAAGAGCCATCCCGCTGCTGCGTTCCGCCATGCGCAGCGATCCAGATCGTTATGACGCGATCTATCACCTGGGGCTCGCTTATCTGTATTCCGGGCAGGCTGGCGATGCGATCAACTACCTGCGTGTTGCTTACACCAAGGTGCCCTGGTCACCGCGCATCAATTTCTACCTGGGCGAGGGGTACCGCATCATCGGTGATACACGGGCGAAAATGCATCTCATCAATGCTCGCAACTGGGCATCCAACAGCATCTGGCGGCGCATGGCGGAATACGCATTGGAGAATCTGGATTAGCCAGGATGAGGCTACGTTTATGTCAACGGCGCCGGAACACACGGACGACCGTCACCATCTCACCGTCCGCATCCACTTCAATGGAAATCACCAGCACCCGGCCATTCTCCTCAAAACGCATGGTCTCTTTGACTTGTGCATTGTGCCCCTGGGACACGATCACGAGATTGCCTTGATCCCACCCTGAATATACGTCCCATAAATCACGGCTGCGCTCACCCCAGGACACATCGCGATATCCGCCCCGGTCGTATTCGATGCCCATCGAGTCGACGTTCTGCTCGATGGCCATGTGTCTGGCTTGCAACACGGGAAAGTCGTGAGTAATGAACATCAAACTTCCCGCGCCGGCACGCCCTTCCGAGAGTAACTGTCCGCGTTTGAGCTCCTTGCGGTCCCCGCGGGACTGCAACTTTCTCAGGTCGGGAGTCTCGTCACTCAGTTCAGGCGCCAATATCCAGTTCCCGGAGAGATCAAACCCCGCGGGAACCTGAGTGCTCAATTTTTGCTGCGATGCGCAACCAACACCCAAAAAGACCAATGCCGCTAGTCCAATTAATCGCGCACGAATGGAATACCAACGTCTCACGTCATTCCCCTACAATTACCCGGTTGCCTGCGGCGCTACCGGGCGTCTCAAAAACTTCCACGAAAGGATACCAGTTATGCCAGAACCCAGAATACCCATGTTGCCCGTGGAGGAATCCCGCAAACGCGCGGCAGACCTGGGCCTGAACCCGCAATTTGCGGAACTTTCCGTGTTCCGCATCCTCCTGCACAACCAGCCTGTCGCGGGTGAAATCGCCAGAACGCTGACAACGCTGCTGTTCGACGGCAACGTGCTTGACACGCGCCTGCGGGAACTCGTCATTATGCGCATAGGGTGGCGCACCGGTGCTACCTATGAATGGACTCAGCACTGGCGCGTCGCGCGTAACATGGATATCCCGGCCGAGGATCTTCTGGCCGTACGTGATTGGCAAACGGCGGAGAACCTCACGGACGCCGACAAGGCCGTGTTGCAGGCAACGGACGATACCCTCGACCATGGCCACATCCTCTCCGAAACCTGGGCCGCTTGCTGCAAACACATCAAATCGGAGGCCGAACGGGTGGAACTGGTAATCGCCATCGGCAACTGGCACCTCTTCTCTCAGCTGCTCAAAAGCCTCGAAGTACCTCTGGAGGAAGGGCTGACCCCCTGGCCTCCGGACGGCGTGGTCGGGCCAGGCTGATCGAGCCAATGATCCGCCAGGGCGCTCACTGCGGTTCGCGAATGGTCACGGTACCTTGAGCCATTGCGCAGATACGGCCTTCGTTGATCACGTCAATTCGTACCACAGCCTGGGTTCTGCCGAGATTGATGATCTCGGCATTTGCTTCCACCGTGCCCTTGCTGACGGGTCTTGTAAGGTTGATCTTGAACTCCGTGGTGGCCGCCCACTGCCCCTTCTTCATGGCCGGATAACACACGCAACCCAGCATATGATCGCAAAACGCCGAGAGAATGCCGCCGTGCATGTTACCGAAGGAGGTGAGCAGTTCTTCGCGCACCTCGAAGCGCGCCTTCATCGTCCCAGGCCCCGCATCGAAGATCTCAAAGCCGAGGAATTCCGGCAAACCGCCGGCACCGCTACGGGGTGTACCCATAAACCGCTTGGCGGTTTCCTCGTTGAAGGCAATTCCGGTTTTCTGTTCTGACATAGAGATTCCCGTCCTGGTTGTAATTTCTGATTTCAAGCCGCGAAGGTGTCGATGATCGCATCCAGATTTTCCTGCACCCGGGCGCCCTTCATACCAATGCTGGGGCTGTACAGAATGACGTGATCGGCGAGGGTTTCCCATTGTTTCAACTGATCGCGCACCTCACCGGGTGTGCCGGCAATGGCAATTTGATCGATCATCTCCTCGGTCACCGCCGCGGCCATGGCCGCGAAGTCGCCCTGCCGGAACGCCGCCGCGATCGTCTCCCCCACTTCCCTCCAGCCGTGTGGATCCAGAATCGAATGATATAACCGCGTCGTGTAATAGAACGCGATTTGACTCCGGGCTTCATTGCGCGCCTGTTCGGTATTGTCGGCTATGGCGGTAATTACGTAAGGCAGAAGTTCGCACTCACTACCGTCGAGTACGGGTACCACTTTCTCCGCCATATACTTGCGGGTGAATACGGGGTGGCCGATCAGGCCGTCGGCAGTTGCCGCGGCCGCGCGAATCATCCCTTTGTTCACGGCCGCCATGCAGACCGGTATCGATTCCCTGACGGCACCCGGACGCGAATAGACTGGGATTTTTACCTGGTAATACGGGCCTTCATAAAACAACCCACCGCCTTTTTGCGCCGCGATCGCAGCGCGCACCAGACCTATTGCATCTTTGATACGTGGGGCAGGTGGATCATCGAAAGGCATTGAGTACCAGTCTCGGTTCAT
>JAPUJX010000006.1 GCA_027295975.1 Gammaproteobacteria bacterium | reverse complement strand
CACGTAAAAAGGCACACTACGTACGATGCCTCGAATGTCCATTCGCAATTGCGAGATGAACTGAAAAACACTGGTGCCGAAGGAAAACCGTGGTTGCGCAAGAACCTCCCGCACGACCGGCGCGGGCAACGAGGTCTTCTTTCTCTTCGGGCGCCACAAACGAAATCGGCTCGGCGCCAGATTGAAACCGTAACGTGCCGCGGTTGCCAGCAGTGCAAGAACGGCGAAGGTTCCCCAGATCAACCGGTTCGTCAGCAGGGTTCCGGTAAACTCGGGTACCTGGTAGTTGCGATCGAAAACCGTCCAGTAACGCGTTAGCTCCCCGAACGCCGTAATACCGAAAGGATCGGCCAGCGCCACGGTCGACAGAGACTCCTGATCGGTGACCGCGCTCAGCACCACGAATGTGATCATGAAAGCAAGCGCGGCGACATAGGAGGCGAGGATAGATCTGGTCAGCGCAGCCACCGAAAAAAACAGTGCACAGACAACAAACATATTCGGCACAATCACACCGTAAATGCCGAACCAGTACGGCGCAGGGTCAAAGACGCCGATACGTTCCGGATCCAACCAGGGCATAAACGTAGCAATCAGCGTACCGAGAAAGCCGACCAGAACGGCCAGCGTTGCAAACAAAAACCCTCCGGCAAAGCGGCCGAAGAGATAACTCTTTTCCGAAACGCCGCTGGCAAAAAAAAGTTCCGCGGTTTTAGCCTCGTAGTCCCGGGTGATGGCTCCCGCCACAAAGGCGATGGCGGCAAACATCCCGATAATGCTGAAGACGTACTGGGTCTGAATCACGATGAAGGACGCGTTCAGGTTCAGGTTGCCGGCACCACCCCCCACGGTTACCGACTCGGACGCCATGGCAAAAAAATTGAACAGGAAAAACACCATCGAAACGATCAGAAACAGCGGTGAGTGCAGCTGATAACGGCACTCGAAGCGAAATATTTCCCAGGTCATGATCCGCCCCCTAGTCCAGCTCGGCTTGTAAGTTGTGCTCGCGCAACGTGGCGAAATAAACGTCTTCGAGGGTGGGGGAAACGAGCGCCATGTCATCCTCCGGCCGTTCTCGGGAGACTACGCGAATTTCGGTCTGACCCGCCACCATCCGGGTAGAGACCACGGGCAGGGATTTGGGAAGGGCCGCTACCTGATCCGTGGGAATGACCTTGCTCCACAACCTGCCGTTGAGTTTCTCCGTGAGGGTCTGCGGCTCACCCTGCACCAGAATTCTTCCTTCTCCCATGATGGCCATGCGTGGGCACAGGTCGGAGACATCATCGACGATATGGGTCGAGAGAATGACAACCACATCTTCGCCAATTCTGGCCAGCAGATTCTGAAACCGCCGCCGCTCCGCAGGATCGAGACCCGCCGTTGGTTCATCAACGATAATGAGCTTAGGCTCGCCGATCAGCGCCTGGGCGATGCCGAAGCGCTGCTTCATCCCACCGGAGAAGGTGTCGATGCTTTTATTGCGCACGTCCCACAAGTTGGTTCGCGCCAGGAGTTGTTCAACCAGCGCCTTTCTCACCTTCTTCTCCGTTATCCCTTTCAGCACCGCGACGTGATCCAGCATGACCACCGGCGAAGTACGCGGATAGGCGCCAAACTCCTGTGGCAGGTAGCCGAGGCAACGGCGCAGGGCCGTCTTGTCCCGCAACGCGTTTATGTCACCGAGTTGAACAGAGCCGGAATCGGGCTCCTGCAAGGTGGCGATGGTGCGCATCAAGGTGGATTTGCCCGCGCCGTTCGGACCAAGCAGCCCGAACATACCGGTGGGGATGGAAAGGCTGACATCGTCCAGCGCTTTGACGTCGTTTGGATAGGTTTTGGATAACCCGGTAACAGTGAGCATTTGGACTCCTCGGATTTGTCATAATTTATTGGCGCAGCGGCATCGGCTCGGCTAACGGAGACAATCGCCTAGCAACAATCGCACCAGAGTCTCCCTTAAGGTTACATTTCAACAGGTTACGATTCCGTCGGCGTCTACAAAGCGGCTGAACGGGCGACACTTTAGCCAATCACACCAACTCCTGCACCCGGCGTTGTATGGTGCGAGACGGATGTTAAGCTCAAAACTCACAAACCACCCATCGGCCATGGCATGAGCGATCTGATCTGGGAAAGCGCGGTCAGCCTCGCGGCTCGCCTTCGCGCAAAACAGGTTTCCGCCGTTGAGGTCCTGAACGCTTTCTATACCCAGATCGAACGAATGAACCCCGGGCTCAACGCTCTGGTGAACCTGCTGGACCCCGCGGACGCACGTCGTCTCGCTGTCAAAGCGGACGAATCTCTGGCGCGCGGTGACGAAGTCGGGCCGTTACACGGGTTGCCGATGGCTCCCAAGGACCTGATCGACGCGCGTGGATTTCCAACCACGTCCGGCTTCGTCCCCTTTGCGGATCGAGTTGCCTCGAGGGACTGCGCACTCGTCAGCCGCCAGCGTCGAGCGGGAGCAATTCTGATCGGAAAATCCAACGTACCGGAATTCGGCCTGGGATCACATACATTCAACAGCCTGTTTGGCACCACGCGCAACCCCTACGACCTCGATAAAACCGCCGGCGGCAGCAGCGGCGGCGCGGCCGTGGCTCTGGCGAGCGGAATGTTGCCCATCGCCGATGGCAGCGACATGGGCGGCTCGCTGCGCAATCCAGCCAGCTTCTGCAACGTCGTGGGTTTGCGTCCATCCGCGGGACGCGTTCCCTATGAGCGGGATTTCGGTTGGTTCGCGCGCCTCAGCACCTCCGGACCCATGGCGAAAACCGTGGCGGACGCGGCATTGCTGCTGTCCGCGCAGGCGGGCCCCTTTCCCGCCGATCCTCTTACCCTCGACGTCCCCGGCAGCGATTTTCGCAAGCCTCTCGAGGGCGACCTGTCCGGGGTACGCCTGGCGTGGTCACCGAACCTCGATCTGGTGCCCGTTGATGGGCGGGTCACGAGCGTCCTCGAAAAATCGCTGCCGGTCTTCGAGCAGCTTGGCTGTACGGTTGCAGGTGCCTGCCCCGAGCTGAGCGAGGCGATGGCGGTTTTCCAGGTTCAACGCGCAGCCGGACTGGCTGTTCTCGGAGACACTCTGGACCGAACCGAGCCCGGTTGGCGCAGCCACGCGAAAGACACTTTGATGTGGAACATCGAGAAAGGTCTAGCGCTCTCCGCCCGGGAATTACTGGCCTCCGAAATGATCCGCACGAAGATCTACCACCAACTCGAGAATTTCTTTGCCGATTTTGATGCGCTGCTGTTACCGGCCGCTCAAGTACCGCCGTTTCCCGCGGAGCAGGATTGGGTGCGCGAAATCAACGGCCAGCCCATGGAAACGTACATCGATTGGATGACCATATGTTGTGCCATATCCGTCACGGGGTTGCCCGCTATCTCCGTGCCGGCGGGGTTCACCGACGAGGGTTTGCCGATCGGTCTGCAGATCGTCGGCAAACCACGCGGGGACTTCGAGCTTCTCCAGCTTGCCCACGGTTTTGAACAAGCCACCGAGCACTACCGGCGCAAGCCGGACCTTTCCACCACGCCTGTGTAGATAAATCCGGCTGATTGCATGAATCCCACCCCCGACTGGCTGGAGAGCGTTCTTCGAAAACCCATCGACGAAGTGAAAATCGAGAGGATCGGGCAGTTCACCTCCGAGGTGAGCCGTCTGCATGTCGTCGGTAAAGGGCTACCTGAGACGCTCATACTCAAACGTCCACGCCAGGACCGCGACACCCGCATCGGCGAGTCGTTCAACATGGAAGGGCGGTTTTATGGATCGATAGCGCCGCTTCTGAATATTCGTTTGCCCATCTGTTTCGGCTACGACAGCAACTTCATCCTGTTGGAAGACGTCCCCACCCAGACTATCAGCTTCAGGAACGGAGCGACCCGCGAGCACCTGGAACTGGTGGTGCCAGCACTGCGTACTCTGCATGGGACAACACCCGGCATCAACCAGGACTGGATTCCCAACTTCGCGGATCCGGCGTTTCACAACGCGCTCGCCAACGATTTCAACCTGGGATGGGAGCAGAACCGCGCGGCTTTAGTCGACCTCTGCCCCGAGTTCGCCGCGGTAGGCGATCATTTGCTTGGGCGCATGCAGCACTACTATGCACAACTTGGCAAGCTCCAAACCTTTCTGCAGGGTGATGCCCACCTCGAGAACATCCCTTTGACTGCCGACTCGAGCGAGGTGGTGTTCTTCGATTGGCAGGGTCCGCGCATCGGCAACGCGTTATTCGACCTCGCCTACTTTCTGGTCATGAGCTTGCGCACCGAAGAACGACGACGGTCCGAAATGTATTGGTTGGCGGTATATCTGGGCAGCGAGATCGGTCGGGACGTTCTCATGGCTTACCGAACCGCAGTTGCGGCTCGAGCCAGCGGAATCGTGGAGATAAGTGCGCGTAATCCCGATGCCCTGAGCCCCGACGGCGGCCTTTCCATGGTGGCAAAACGATGTTTTACCGCAGCCGTGGACCACGCCGTTCAGGAAATAGTGCGTTAGCCGGTTACCGACCGGGTACCTCAACCGCATTCACTCGAGCCTGGGCGCTTCAGCGCCAGGTATTTTGTGGGCTGGTTTACATGTTAGTCTCGGCATGGAACATCCTGGAGAGAGATTTTCGTGTCTCGATCGCGGCCATTAACCATCGAGCAAGCCATATCCAAGGCGAAAAAGGCAAGCAAACGGGGTAACGATTCCCTGGCGCTGCAGATCTACCGTACCGTCCTCCAGCGCCAACCCGATCATCCGGTTGCAAAGAAAGGTCTTCATAAACTTCAGAAAAAAAACAGCCGGGCGAAAAATCAGCGCCCGCAAAAACAGGCCACAAACCCCTCCCAGGAGCAACTGAATGCCCTGCTCAACCTGTATCGCTCAGGTTACCTGGAGCAGGCGGAACGGTCGTGTTTGGAATTACTTCAAACCTACCCGCGGTCCCTGATCATTATCAATGTGTTAGGCACCGTGTTTCAGGTGCAGGGTAAGTTAAAAGAGGCAATTGAGGCATTTGACCGGAGTATCGAACTGGATCCCGATTCAGCCGAGGCATACAGCAATCGCGGTAACGCGATGAAAGAACTGGGACGGTCGGAGAACACCGAGAAGTGTTATGAACGCGCCATGGCGAGTTACGACAAGGCAATCGAGCTCAAGCCGGATTTTGTCGAGGCATTTTTCAACCGGGGAAATGCGCTAAAAGAGTCTGGGACGGCTGGATGAAGCTGTCGCGAGTTATGACAGGGCCATCAAACTGAGGCCAGAGTTTGCCCAGGCCCATCGCAACCTCAGTGCTCTCAAAAATTACGGACCCGATGATACTCAAATAGAGTTGATGTAGAAGTTGTGCTCGGACTCGCAAACC
>JAPUJX010000599.1 GCA_027295975.1 Gammaproteobacteria bacterium | reverse complement strand
AGCCGGGCGTGGTGTGCTCATCTTAGCCCCACACTTCGGTAGCTGGGAGCTATTCAATCTCTATGCGGGTTCCAGGATCGATCTCACCGTTCTGTACAAGCCGCCCGAACTACCGGCCCTCAACCCAATATTCAAGAGGGTCCGCGGACGTAGCGGCAGCAACATGGTGCCAATGAACGCGGCTGGAATCAGGGCAGTGTATCGAGCTTTACGGGGAGGTCGGGCCGCGGGTCTGCTCCCGGACCAGGTGCCGGATCCAACGGCCGGGATCATCGCGCCGTTTTTCGGCCACCCCGCGTTGACCATGACGTTCGCCCACCGGCTGATTCGGGCAACAAAACCGGTGGTGCTGTTCTGCTTCGCCCGCCGCCTGCCCGATGCCGCAGGTTACGCCATCGGCATCGATCCTGCGCCGGACGGAGTTTATGACGAAGACCCCCTTATCTGCGCCACGGCGATTAACGATGCCGTGGAAAAAATCGTCCGAGTCGACCCCGCCCAGTATCAATGGGAATACAAACGTTTCAAGCTGCCTCGAGAACGGCGTTCGTAACTCACCGGATGGAATGTCCGGACTGGATGGATGCCGCGCTCTGATAGAAGAGAACGGTCGAGGCGTTGTCCAATGCCTCTGCAATCTCGGCCCGCCATTCCTGGCCCCACTTCCATGCCTTCGTCGTACCAGACGTTGATGCCGCTATCGTATAGCGAACTAATCTCCGGATAGACGATGCCGGCATCTGCATGGCATAACGAAAGGAGAAATACAGGCGGCGAGTCGACTTCGCATACGCTCGAGGGACTGTGGCTTCACCCCTACCCGGTTAGCTATCCCCATCAAATTCCCGGCTCAAACCGTTCAATCGACTCCAGTTCTCGAAGACCGCCCGGTAGGTTTCCACGTCATCGGGGGTGGGATCGATCGTTCGGGTTACCGGTACCATGACATCGGCGGCGGTGTCGTAGCTCGGATGGATACCCAACGCGACAGCAAGGAATATTGCCGCTCCTCGCCCCTCGACCGCCTCATCCGAGCATTCCAGCGGGTGATCCAATATCGCCGCCAGCAGGTTTGTCCACACGTTGCTCTGTGCGCCGCCACCGGTGAGTCGTACTCTGCTCGGCTCGCCGCACCAGCCCCGCACCTGATCGAAAATATTCTTGATGGCAAAACCCGTACCTTCCAGGACGGCACGATACATCTCCGCCCGTCCGTGGTTGACACCGATGCCCGAAAACATGGCGCGCGCACCCGGGCGCAAATGTGGCGCAAGCTGGCCGGCCAGGAACGGTAGAAAATGGATTCCAGCCGCACCGGGGGAAACCTTCGCGGCCGCTCGGTCCATCTGGACAAAAAGTTCCTCCCGGGACCGTTCTCCCGAGTCGATGAGATCGAGAAACCAATCCGCCGAACGCCCGCCCAGTAGCGCATTTCCGCCCATTATGTGGCGATTTTCGGGCAAGGAGTAAAACCGGTAACCGTCTGACGGCGGCACGTCCATCACCGCACGCACCACCGCATGGGTTCCGAGAGTCACCGCATACTCTCCCGGGCGGGTCGCACCGGCACCGGCATTCGCACAGATTCCATCATGTGCACCAACCGCGACGGGAACGCCGCTGTCGATACCCATCACCGTTGCGGCGCCCGCCGCCAGGCCTCCCGCCAACTCCCACGGCAACGCCGGCGCCGGCAGCAGATCCCGGGGAACGCCGAGTTCGGCAAACAGGGCCGCATCCCAGTGATCCCGATCCGGTCCCGAAGACCAGTCGGTCTTGTGAACGCCGGTGAGACGGAACAATAGGAAGTCTTTGGCATAAAACGCGTATGCCACTTTCTTTGCGCGAACCGGTTCATGATTCTCGAGCCAATGGTACTTGGCTAACAGTGCGGCACCGTAGTTGGGCAGATAATTACCCGTTCGCCATCCGTAGAGCCTCTGCAGCTCCACACGGTGTCGCATATCCGACCAGGGATGTGCCACGACGATACCGTTGGCATCCGTGAAGACGCCCGCACCACCACGTCCCGAAAGCGATATTCCGATTACCTTGTCCGGCCTCAACTCGCGCACCAACTCCGCAACCAGCGATGCGGCGTCATGCCACCACTCGTCAGCATCCTGCCAGACATATGTCTCCTCCCGGCCAGGTTGCTGGGCGTGCCGGTCACGATGCCGTTTGGCTAGCTGATGGTGTAAAGTTCCGCGTGGGGAGAAAGCGGCCACTTTCAGTCGAGTGGTCCCAAGATCGATGCTGATCAATATCTCTTTCATGCCACAAATCTAACCCGATGATCGACAGCGTTGACAGACAAAAATTTGCCGAGGATGGATTTCTGGTCATCGAAGCCGTGGTACCCGAACCCCTTTGCAGCGCCGTTAGACAAAACATCTGCGATTTTCTGAATATACGCGAGTTCGAACCCGATGACTGGCGTAACTCGAGCGTGCAGGCACACGGCATCGTACCCATTCATCACCCACAATCGCTGTGGAACATCCGCCAACTGCCCTCCGTATATCGGGTATTCGCTGAATTACATGGAACAGGCGCGTTGTGGGTAAGTATCGATCGTGCATCGTTCAAGCCACCCAGCGATACCTTCGATAAACGTTTGTCAACCGACCCCATTCACTGGGACGGGGATCCCGGCATTCGCGGAAAGTTATCTACTCAGGGATTGGTGTACCTGACCGACACCGAACCCGAACAAGGCGGATTCTGCTGCGTGCCCGACCTTTACCGACAGCTCGACGACTGGCTGCCCGAGCACGGCAACGAGGTGCGCAGGCGCAAGCCCGATGTCCACGATTACGAGATAGTCAAAGTGGGCGCACCCGCTGGAAGCCTGCTGGTGTGGAACCGGCTGCTGCCGCATTCCAGCGCTCGCAACGAGAGCAATCTGCCGCGCTGGGCGCAGTACATAACCATGGACCCCGCGGGTGCTTCATCCGCTCAGGAAACACTTGCCAACCTCTATCGGGAAAAGCGACCGCCAGACTGGGCGGTTAGACAACGGATCGCAAACCAACAGATCCCGGAGATGGGAGAACCGGCCGAGCTGACCGAACTGGGGCAACGGCTCACCGGCATAAGATCCTGGTAGGCTCGAGGTCAACCCACCACACTTTTCGTCACGGAGAAATTGATGACTGAACTCACCCCCGGAAGCGACGAGTGGCTCGCCCAGATACAGGAAACCATCGTGGACCCCGAGCGAGCCATTGTCGACCCGCACCACCACCTGTGGGGAGCACCCAGACATCCCTATCTCCTCGAAGACCTCTGGCGCGATACGGATTCGGGACATCGTATCGAGCAGACCGTCTTTCTCGAGTGCGGAACCAACTACCGCGACACCGGGTCCGAACACCTCCGTTCGGTGGGTGAAACCGAATTCGTTGCCGGGGTCGCAGCAGCAAGCCGTGAGGGTAAACCCGGGCAGGCAGAGATCGCGGCCATCGTTGCGCGAGCCGATCTGACTCTGGCCGAAGGTGTAGAGGA